>JAYVXQ010000289.1:0-38014 GCA_043785025.1 Acetobacteraceae bacterium | reverse complement strand
ATGGTCAGCAAGGCACGCGGTCGCAATTTCGGGACCTCCGCCTGCATGCCTTCACGGGGGGCAAGGGTGCCGCGCACATATCCGGATCGGTCAATTGGTTCCGCCATCACCGTGTAGGCGCGGTCCGCACCGGGCACGACGAGGACATCATAGGTTTCGCCGATACCCATGCGGAATTCATCGACCGGGACTGGAACGACATCCTGGCCATCGGCGGCGATCACCGTCATCTTCAGGTCCGGAATTCGTACATCGAAGAACGTCATGGCCGAACCGTTGATAAAGCGGAGCCTCATCCGTTCACCCGGCTTAAACAACCCGGTCCAATTGTCCCCGGCGCCCTTACCGTTCATCAGGAATTGATAGCCTGTCACATCCGAGAGGTCGGTCGGCGACATCCGCATGTTACCCCACATCTTCCGGTCCTCGATCGTCGGGCCAAGGCCATCGCGCGCCGAATCGCGGAAGAAATCCAGGATCGTGCGTGGTGCTTTCACATAAATATCGTTATTCGCCTTGAGCCTCCGTAAGATCGTATCCGGATGCTCGGTGGTATGATCAGACAGCAACACGACGTAGTCGCGCTGAGTGGCGATTTTTTCACCCATCGCTGGCTCGATGACAATCGCTCCATACATACCGGCCTGTTCCTGGCCGCCGGAATGGCTGTGGTACCAATACGTGCCAGCCTGGCGTAGGACAAACCGATAGGTGTAAGTATCGCCCGGACCGATGGCGACAAAGCCGTTAAATCCGGGTGCTCCGTCCATGACGCCCGCGAGCAACAATCCGTGCCAATGGATCGAGGTTGGCTCGCGAAGCCGATTGGTGACCCGGATCACCACCTCCTCCCCTTCGCGCCAGCGCATCACCGGGCCGGGCACGGAACCGCCGATCGCGAGTGCCGCGGACGTTGTGCCGTCCACGGTAATGCGGGCCGCCTCCACGTTGAGGTCGAAGGTGCGCGATGCGGCGGCGAAACCCCGCCGCCCCGGATAAGCGATGCCTGCGCCAGCCATACCCGCGGCGGCGGCGATTTTAAAAAGATCTCGGCGGTTCATTCGGACCTCCATGGCGGTTTCGACGAACTTTCACACAGTTATCGCCTTACGACCCTCAGCGCGGCCACCATCCCGAATTCGGTATGGTCGGGAATATTGCAGCCGATCTCAAGTTCACCAGGCCTGGTGAACTTCCATGAAATCTCGGCGCTTTTTCCTGGTTCGACCAGAACCGCATTGGGTTCAACATGCGTCATCGTCGTGCCGTCGGGCATTTTCATTTTCAGGTTGACCACCTTTTCTTCCGTGATCATGCCATGCCGCATCATCATCACCATCATCGGCCGGTGCGCGGCGTTTTCCGCCGCCGTATTCATGTTGAACTCGTGCAACAGTTTTCCATTATTGACGATCACGAACCGGATCGTCTCGCCAACCTTCACCGTGATTTTGTGCACACCAAAATCATAATCGTTCATGTGGATCATGATCGGTCGGCCCTGACCGCGCGCGGCGGGCGCGCCTAACAGGTTGGAATGGGCTCCGTCATGAGCGCGGGCTTCCGGGGGGATGGCGGCAACGACGATGACGGCCGCGATTGCCAGCCGGACGGCGACCATAAGCGATTTCAAACGACTCTCCATATTCTCGATCCTGGCGTTCTGAGCCTATCAATGACTGACGATGCGGCGCGACGTCAGGATGTCGGAATTATGTCAAACCTTGTCAATTCCCGCGGCGACCCTGGCAGCCGGCGTCCGCCCAGAATGCACAACCACGGGGAATTCGAGGCATCAGCCCGAAGGAGCCTGGCCAACCGTAATGCCGATCAGCGGCGGCATCTGGCAATTGTACCTGCCTGAACCGAATTGAACCACGGCCGTCGGTAACCGATGGGGCAGCTTAACGGCATGCTCCGATCGCCTCGCGCTAAAGCCTCGTACAGCCAAGCGTGACCTGGCGGTTGGTCGAGCCTTTTCGGGAGACATCAGCGCATCGCCGCTCGTTCAGGTCTTTCATGCAAAGATCAAAAGCCGTCGAGCCGACCTGATGTCCCATGCTCCGGCAACTTTGCTGGTCATCGGTCAGGCGCGTGTCCTTGCCAGCGCAACCCGCCAACGCGAATACCGTCGCGAATAACAAGATCGTGGCGGAACGGAATGCTGGAACGGCGGGCATCGTCGGTTGCCTTTCTTTTGCATGGGGTAGCCACCGAACGTTGAGAGCATGCTGAAATCCGCGGACAATTTGTTAATGCCAAGGATCGGTTCGTCAGCAGACAATTGCGATGTTTTCGTTCCGGTCCACACCGCGCTTCCGATATTGGGTCCTGGCGATCGGTTCATCGTTCGCCAGGGCACGTGAGGCATCAGGTTCATTAGCGGACCAGGCTCGCCAGTTCGTGACGGCTGGAACGCGACCTCGGCGGTCTCAGACACGATCGAAACGTTATTTGCAGATTGGGGGTGTACCAGACATGGTCTTGCCAGCCGCGCACGGCGCCATCCCGCCCATCGGCCCAGGGTGTCCTCCCTGACCGCCTGTCATCGGTCCCATACCCGGCCCGTGCTCCATCGGCTGACCAGGCGTGTGGGCTGGTGGAGGCGTTCGTGTTTGCGTCTGGCCTGGCGAGGGTGTTGGCATTTGCGCCTGGCCAACCGGCGCTGGTGTCGTCGTAGCTTGCGCGAGTGTGATCGCGGAGCGTGCGATGGGCGGGACCAGGCTGACCGGGCCTGCCATGGCCGTCATCGCATAGAAGCCCGCTGCCATGGACGCGCCGAAAATCCAATATCGCATTGCAGTCGTTCCTCTTACTGCCGACTCAGATGACTGAACCTGCCGCGCGACACCGGGATGTCGGAATTGTATCAAAATATGTCCAATCCCACTCGTTCCTCGTGACCCGTGGAGTAGCAAGTCGGATCACTGGCGTCGGGAGCGCGTATCTTCCTCCTAACAGGCTCGATGGCGTTTGGCTGGTTCTGACGGGGAGATCAACGGGCGCATTTCTGTTCCCAGGACTATCAATCCAAGTTCAGAGATCCTGACATGTAATCAGTTGTCCGAGATAAACCGGTTTCCGTGCCGCGAGCTTCCCACGGAGCTTGATGGGCCTTTTGTCCTTCGCGGATCGGACCACGTTGAGCGCGAAACGCCGGACGACCGCCAGGAGTTGTATCGTGGTGCAATTTTGGCTCTGACGCGAAGTGATGAAGACAATAGCGGTGCCTGGCCGATAAGGCGTTGACGAAACTCGGAATTGCTCGAGTTATCGCGGCGAGGTGGGAAGTTCGATCCTTGAGACCATGAGAGCCGTGACTTCGTTTAAAAATTCAATGGCTTATCGGTTTCTGACAGACCGCCGAAGCATCAACTTCGCGTCAGAGCCAATTTTCATCGCCGATTAATACCGCATTCGAATGTTCCAGTTCCAGATGAACCATCAACGTCGTTTGAATTATGATTCGCCTCCCCGCGGAAATCCCCATAAAACAGGGTAGCGCTCTTGGTCGATATTTAGTGAAGGACCCACTCGACCATTCGAACGATGTCAGCAACGATCCCACAAAGGATGGCTCGGAAACGATACCCGGATTTCTCCGAAATCCGGGTATACCATCATTATGGCGTGCTCCCGGTGACCCGCGTTCCGCGGTGGTCCGCGAGAGCGCCACGGCATCGCGCGCCTGGTCCGTCAGCGCCGGAAACCACGTAAAGCGTGGCCGTTAAGTAGTTTCCGAACGTTATAAATGGCGGGCGGACAACCCTAATGTGGTGCACCGCCCAACCGAATTGGTCCGGCGAAACTAAAGGCGCGCCGCATGAAAGCTCTCGTTTATCTCGGTCCAGGCGAAAAAGCGCTGCAAGATCGCCCGAAACCGGTGATCGCGGCACCGACGGACGCCATCGTGCGGATGACCCGGACCACGATTTGCGGCACCGACCTCCACATTCTCAAAGGCGACGTGCCAACCTGCGTTCCTGGCCGGATCCTCGGCCATGAAGGCGTGGGAGTCGTCGACAGCATCGGGCCTGGGGTCACGGCGTTCAAATCGGGTGACCGCGTGCTGATTTCCTGCATCACATCCTGCGGCAAATGCGCTTTGTGCCGGCGGCAAATGTATTCGCACTGCGCCACCGGCGGCTGGATCCTCGGCAACACGATCGACGGAACCCAGGCCGAATTTGTCCGCATTCCCCATGCCGACACCAGTCTTTATCCAATTCCCGACCTCGCCGATGAGGAACCGCTGGTGATGCTCAGCGACATCCTGCCCACGGGCTTTGAATGCGGCGTGCTCAACGGCCGCGTGCGGCCCGGCGGCACCGTCGCCATCGTCGGCTCTGGCCCCATTGGCCTCGCGGCGCTGCTGACCGCCCAATTTTACGCGCCGGCCGAGACCATCATGGTCGACCTGGACGATAACCGGCTGGAAGTGGCCCGCCGCCTCGGCGCCACGGCCACCGTCAACAGCGGCCAGGACGACGCAATAGAGAAGATCATGCGGCTGACCGACGGCGTTGGGGTCGATACCGCGATCGAGGCGGTCGGCATCCCCGCGACGTTTGAATTTTGCGAGAAGATCATCGCCCCCGGCGGCGTGATCGCCAATGTCGGGGTGCACGGGGTCAAGGTCGATCTGCACATGGAAACGCTGTGGGATCGTAACATCACCATCACGACCAGGCTGGTCGATACCGTCAGCACGCCGATGCTGTTGAAAAGCGTCAAGGCCAAACGGATCGATCCAACGTTGCTGATCACCCATCGCTTCCGGTTGGATCAGATCCTCGATGCCTATGACACGTTCGGCCGCGCCGCCAAAACCCAGGCGCTGAAGGTTCTGATCGAGGCGTGAGCGGCGCTACCGGATGGCGAGATAAATGATCGAAGCGGCCACCGGAACGATCGCGATGGCCGCGACGACCATCCATCGCCAGTCGAACGCCACCGGGATCGCGGCGATGCCGGGGATGACCGCCTGACCGGGCAACAAAGCGACCAGCCTGATCGCGATCGCCATGGCATCGGCGATGATCCATTTATCGGTCGACATCGCGGTGATGATTCGCACCAATCCATCCGTTGCGGCGGATTTCGACAGCCGGGACAAGCGCCCAGCCTCCTGCCAGGGATCGAGGCCTTGCCGCGCCAAGGCCGAGATCACGCTCAACGGCATGCCGTTTCCCTCGACGCAAATCACGGCGAACAGAAATCTGTTCAGGTCAGATTGGCCCAGAGCGAAGGCATCATGGTCCGACACCTGGTCGAGTGCGCCTCAGGCGGCCTCACCGCGCGATGCCGTGGGGAAGTACCGGCGGAGACTGTCCTCAGCCTCCACATTTTTTCGCAACCGTTCAAGCGCGGCCAGCCCATCATCGACTGTTCCATTGCCCGAGAGCGTCGCACCAGGCGGGGACGTTCCCTCGACGATTTGAATAATCGCCTCGATCGCGCCAAGCAGGCCGTCGCGCGGATGACGCCACGCGCCCAATATGTCCTCGCTCCGCCGTCTGACCGCACCGTTTTGATCAGTGAAGCGTGGGCTGTAATTATATGATGGCGTCATGGTGGCGGATGACCTGAACGGGACCGAGGGTTTTCGCATCGTTGGATCGCTGAATTTTTGAAGCATTGGCCTATCTCCCCATGCCTGACGGACCGTTAAGGACTTCGCCGCTTAGAATCTGATCGTTTGGAAGTTGTTTGACCAGCTTCGGAATCTACTCAGACACCATCGCATCCGGCCGCCCTGTGGTCCGATACCCACACGACAGCAAGCGGTCGCTCCCGCGGCGGACGTAAGCATGCTAAAGGATCGAGCAACGAGGCGAATTCGCCCCCTCCTGCCCAGGATATGTTTGATGCCGAAGGATTCCTCGCCCAACCCCAGACGACCGAAGCAGAAGGCAGCGGCGGCGCCAATCGCGCAAGCCGCGCGGTCTCTGCCCGGCGCCGGTATCGAGGTCGTCGCCATCGGCGCGTCCGCCGGGGGGTTGGAGGCATGTACCGCCTTGTTGGATGCGCTGCCGGCGGGCACCGGGATGGCGTTCATTCTCATTCAGCATCTTGACCCGACGCATGAAAGTCTGATGGTCGGGCTGCTGAGCCCGCACACGAAGCTGACCGTGGTGCAAGCCGCCGACGGCATGCCGATCGAGCCCGAACATCTGTATATCATTCCACCCGCGCGCTTCCTGACGCTGACCAGTGGCGTCCTGACCCTCGCGCCAGCCCCGGCCCATCGCGGCGCCCGTCTTCCCTTCGACATGCTGTTGCTGTCCATGGCGCGGGATCCGGCCGTGCGCGGCAGTTGCATTGTCCTGTCCGGAACCGGCGCCGACGGCAGCGTCGGCCTTCTCGCGGTCAAGAAAGCGGGCGGTCTGGTGATCGCTCAGGATCCGAAAGAAGCCGGATATGATGGGATGCCGCGCGGCGCCATCGCGACGGGTGAGGTGGACGCGGTTCTGCCGGTCGCCGAGATGCCCGCGATGCTGATCCGCGAACGGCCGCGCGCCGCGGCGCCGCCGGCGCGCACCAGCCCCATCGCACCGCGCCCCGAGGCGTCGCGGGATCGGATGCCTGACATCCTCGATCTGTTGCGTACCCAGACCAACCACGACTTCACGCTGTATAAGCCCGGCACGCTGCAACGGCGGGTCGAACGCCGCATGACGATGGCCGCGATCGGCACCCAGGACATGGATCGGTACATGACCTTGCTGAACGAGGACCCGGCCGAAAGCCAGCGTCTCGCCAAGGATCTGCTGATCCATGTGACCAGTTTCTTCCGCGACCCCGCGGTGTTCGAGCAACTGGCCCACGTCACCATCCCCGATCTTCTGCGCGCCAACCCTTCCGACCAGACCATGCGGGTGTGGGTACCCGGATGCAGCACCGGTGAAGAGGCCTATTCCCTCGCGATCCTTTTCCACGAGCAAATCGCGGCCGCCAACAACAACGCCAGGCTGCAACTGTTTGCCTCCGACGTGGATCCGGACGCGGTCGCCTTCGCGCGCGACGGGATCTATCCCCTGACGATCGAAGCTGACGTGACGCAAGCCCGCCTGGACGCCTTCTTCATCAAAGAGGATCAGTCCTATCGTGTTCTGCCTGAGTTGCGGGCGATGATCGTCTTCACCGTCCAGGACCTGCTGACCGACCCGCCGTTCTCCCGCCTCAATCTGATTTCCTGCCGCAATGTCATGATTTACCTGGGCTCGGAGGCGCAAAGGAAAGTCGTCGCGCTGTTTCATTTCGCGCTGCGCCCCAATGGCATCCTGTTGTTGGGCGGATCGGAAAGCGTCGGCGACGCGACCGGGCGGTTCGAGGTGATTTCCAAGCCCGCGAAACTGTTTCGCCATATCGGCCGCAGCCGGCCCGGCGACGTCGATTTCGCCAAAAACGCGGGAGAGACCGTGCGTTTGACGGCGCCGCCCCCGGGTGAGATCATTCAACCGTCACGCCACGCCGTCCTCGCGGAGCTTTGCAAACGATGGACGCTGGAAACCCACGCGCCCGCGACGGTTTTGGTGACACGCGATCACCAATATCTGTATTCGCTCGGTCCGACCGAACGGTATTTGCGCGTGGCGCCCGGACATATCACGTCCGACGTTCTGGCCATGGTCGGCGACGATATGCGCACCCGGCTGCGCGCCGCGATCCTGCGCGCCATCCAGGACAACACGCCCATCGTTGTCACCGGCGGTAGCACGATGTTCCGGGAACAAAAACAAAGATTCGATATCGAGGTGTATCCGATCCAGAACGACGGCGAGGCGTTGCTGATGATCCATTTCATCGATCAGCCCGCGCGCCCAGAGGTCGATATCCTCGCTTTACCCGATGGCCCAACGGTGGCGGAGCTTGAACGCGAACTGAAAACCACGCGCGAAGAACTGCGCGGCGCGGTCCGCAGCCTGGAAATTTCCGGCGACGAGCAGAAAGCGATCGCCGAAAACACCTTATCGGTGAACGAGGAATTTCAGTCGACGAACGAGGAATTACTGACCTCGAAAGAAGAACTGCAATCCCTCAACGAGGAACTGACGGCGCTGAACAGCCAGTTGCAGGAGACGCTGGAACAGCAGCGCACCACGTCCAACGATCTGCAGAACGTGCTGTACAGCACCGACGTCGCGACATTGTTTCTGGATACCGAGCTGAAGATCCGCTTCTTCACGCCGGCCATTAAAGCGTTGTTCAAGCTGATCAAATCCGATGTCGACCGGCCGCTGACGGATCTGCATTCGCTGGCCGGCGACGGAAGACTGGCGAGCGACGCGCGGACGGTGCTTGAAACCCTGGCGCCGGTCGAACATGAGGTTGAAACACCGGCGGGGGTGTGGTGCCGCCGCATCCTGCCCTATCGGACGCGTGACGGCGCGGTGGAAGGCGTTGTCATCACCTTCACCGACATCACCGCGCACAAACACGCGTCCGAGGCGCTGGATGCCGCCAGGCGGGACGCCGATCTGGCCAACGCCGCCAAGTCGCGCTTCCTGGCCGCCGCCAGCCACGATCTGCGCCAGCCGCTGCAAACACTGGCGCTGTTGCACGGATTGCTCGCGAACCGGGTCGAGGGAACGGTTTCAAAGAACCTGGTGTCCCAGATCGACGACACGGTCAGCGCCATGTCCGGCATGCTGAATACTCTGCTGGACATCAACCAGATCGAGGCCGGGGTGGTGCGCTCCGAAACCGCGGACTTCAAGATCGATGGCCTGCTGCGCGACCTGAAAAACGCCTTCACCTATCACGCGCAGGCGCGGGGGTTGGATCTTCGGATCGTGCCCTGTGGATCGATGGTCCGCAGCGATCCACGCCTGCTGGAACAAATGTTACGCAATCTGATGTCGAACGCCATCAAATATACCCAGAACGGCAAGGTTCTGGTGGGATGCCGGCGCCACGGCGAAACGATCCGGATCGAGATCTGGGATACCGGTATCGGCATACAAGAAGACAAATTAAAGGATATTTTCGAAGAGTATCACCAACTCGACAACCCGGCCCGCGAACAAAACCGCGGTCTGGGCTTGGGCCTGTCCATCGTCCGGCGCCTCGCGACGCTTCTGGGCCACCGCGTCAGCGTTAAGTCACGGCCAGGACAGGGATCGGTGTTCAGTGTCGAGTTGCCTCTGACGCGGCACGACGCCACCGTGCCGCCGCGATCCTCGGGCCCGCTCGCCGCGGTTGAGGGTCATCCCGCCGCTGTCGCCAGCCGGGATCGCTACCACAGCCGCACGGTGCTGGTCGTGGAGGATGATCCGACGACGCGGGCTTTGCTGGCGCTGATCCTGCGCGACGAGGGGCATCGGGCGATCGTCGTGGCCGATGGTCCGGCGGCGATCGAGCTGGTCGAACGCGGCACCACCCACCCCGACCTTCTGCTGACGGACTATAATCTTCCCAACGGCATGGATGGGCTGGCGGTCGCGGCGGCACTTCGCGCGCGGTTGGGCAAGGAATTGCCGGTGATCGTTTTGACCGGTGACATCTCAACCCAGACGTTCAGCGCCATCGGCGCGCGGCGCTACGTGCAACTCAATAAACCGGTGAAGCCGGGGGAGCTGCTCGGCGCGATCCGGGGGACGAACGGGGCATCTGGTCCGATACCGGATCAGGCGCGTCACCACGACGGGCCCGTGGTGTTCGTTGTCGACGACGATCGCAACATCCGTGAGGCCGTGCGCGGCGTGCTGGAGGATGGTGGCCGCGTCGTCCTTGATTTCCCTAGCGGCGAGGCGTTCCTGTCGGGCTACACGCCCGGGTCCGATGGGTGTTTGCTGATCGACGCCTATCTGCCCGGGATGGGCGGGTTGGAGCTGCTGCGCCACTTGCGGGCCTCAGGCGACCTTTTGCCCGCCATCGTGATCACCGGGAACAGCGACGTGCCCATGGCGGTCGAGGCGATGAAAGCCGGCGCCGCGGATTTCATCGAAAAGCCCATCGCGGCGGCGGATCTGCTCGCCAGCATCGACCGCGCGCAGGAACGATCGCACGACTCGTCCAAGCTGTTGGCGTGGCGGATGGGCGCCACCGATCACATCAACGCGCTGACGCCGCGGCAACGCCAGATCATGAACCTGGTTCTCGCGGGACACCCGAGCAAGAACATCGCCGCCGATTTGCACATCAGCCAGCGCACGGTTGAGAATCACCGCGCCTCGATCATGAAGTCGACGGGCGCGAAGTCGCTTCCAGCGCTGGCCCGGTTGGCGCTGGCCGCCTCGGCCACCGATGGTTTTGAGCCGATCGAGGCGGTTGAATAGTCGTCTGACGCGATCACGGCCCCGCGAGAGGCGCCGTCGCCACGATCGATGGGCGCACGGACATCCGGTCGAACCACTCTCCAAGCCGGGGGTGCCCCTCGCGCCAGCGAAACGCGGGATTGCGCGCCTCCAGGCCCAGAGCGCAAATCAACGTGATCTGCGCCATGTTCAGCGGTCCGGCCATCACCGGATGCGACATGTCCTTCTCCCAATCATCGACCAGCCTGCGGGAGCGTGCCGCTTCATGGTCGAGGGTCGTCGCGGATTGCTCGCTGGCGGGCCGCCGCGTCTCACGCAGCCATACCGACACACCGTCGAGGAAGCTGGTCGCGAGGGCGCCAAGCCGCGACGCCTCCCACCCCGCGCCGCCCGCCGGCACATCGAATGCCGGCTGGCCGTCGAGGTGATCCAAATAGCGGCAGATCACCGCGGACTCTTCCAACCCCCACCCATCGTCGCGGACCAAGTACGGCACCCGGCCCGAGGGGTTGATCCGGTAATAGGGACTGTCCGCCGACCGGGTTCGCGCGCTGACGATTTCAACCCGGTCCGCCAGCCGCTTTTCCAGAACCATGATCCGGGCGATCCGCGCATAGGGCGAACCCGGCGTGATATACAGCCGCATCATATGTTGGGTCCTCCGGCGAGACGCCGTCAGGCCGATTTCGCCTTGAGCTCATCCAGTTGCGCCCGCGCGCCCGCGACCATGCACGACAGGTCCGACGTCAGCATGACCATGTCGAAGCCGCGCTTCACCGCGCCCGCCGCGAAGGGCGCCGCGCCGCAGTGCATGACGCATTTGATGCCGTGCTTGTGCGCGGTTTCCCGGATCTTGTCGCAGGTGGCGATATGCAGCGGATCGGGATTATCGCCGCGCGGTTCAAGCCCCAAAGCGAACGACAAATCCGCTGGTCCGATATAGACGGCGTCGAGGCCGGGCGTGGCGCAGATGGCATCGAGGTTTTCGATCCCTTCCTTCGTTTCGATCATCGCCATGATGATGATTTCGTTATTGGCATTGGCGACGTAGTCAGCCCCACCGTAATGCACCGCGCGCACCGGCCCGGAGGAGCGCATGCCCACGGGCGGATAGCGGCACGCCGCCACGGCCATCGCCGCTTCCGCCGCGTTGTTCACCAACGGAACGATGATACAATAGGCGCCGAGGTCCAGGGCCTTCATGATCGCGGCCGGCTCGTTCCAGGCGACCCGCACGACCGGAACGGTGTCGGTCTGGGAAATCGCCTGCAGCATCGGGCCGACGTCCTTCATTTCCGCGAGGCCGTGTTGCAGGTCCACGCAGAGGGCATCGAAGCCCTGGCGCGCCATGACCTCGGCGGTGAAGCCGTGGGACACGGACAGCCAGCCCAGGGTGGGGCATTGTCCGGCTTTCCACATTTGTTTGATTTTGTTGGGTCGCATGGGGTGTCCTCCGGTTTTGTTCATCGGTTCAGGTTCCGGATTGGCCGGCGCGGATCCCGAACGCGCGGTCCGGATCGCCCGGCGGCCGCATCGACCCAGATATACCGAAGCGCGCCTGGACCCAACAGGCCTGTCGCCGGGTTGATGGGGTGACAGGCCAAAATAAATTCGATACCGATACTAAACGCCGGGCGGAATATCTTCGATAAATCTCACGTTTTGACCAATCACCGCGGCGTCGCGCGGCCATGAATGCCTGCCGCGGTGGCGGGCTGGTTGCATTCCGCTTGAACTCACTGATAGGTTCTACGCGCGAAGTACAATGAATAGCCCATCCGACGCGGGTTGGCCACAAAAGGGGAGCTGAATTCTATGTCTGGAATCGCGGCAAACGTTCCGTGGTGGAAAGAACCGACCAAGGACCAGTGGTACGCCTATTTCGCCGCCTGGATGGGTTGGACGCTCGACGCCTTCGACTTCACCGTCTTCCTTCTGATCATGGTGCCGATCGCGCAGGAGTTCGGGGTTCCGCTGATCGACGTGACGGCGGTCTTCTCGGTCACGCTGGTCATGCGCCTGCTTGGGGCGACGGCATCCGGCTGGCTGGCCGATCGAATGGGGCGGCGGGCACCCCTGATGATCTCCATTCTTTGGTATTCCATCTGCAATTTTCTCGCTGGCTTCTCGCCAAGTTTTACGTTTTTATTCGTGGTCCGGGCGTTGTTGGGCATCGGTATGGGCGCGGAATGGCCGGCCGGCGCGGCGCTGGCGATGGAATCCTGGCCAGCGCGGTCTCGCGGTCTCATGTCCGGAGTTTTGCAAGGGTCCTGGGGCCTGGGCTTCGCGTTGTCCGCCCTGGCTTACGGGTTCTTGTACGGACCGTTGGAGGTATGGCACAAAGGCTACGGCTGGCGCGGCATGTTGATTTTGGGCGTATTGCCGGCACTGGTCTGCGTCTGGATCCGCATGTATGTGAAGGAGCCCGAGGTCTGGTCGGAAAACAAAAAGTTGCAGAATGCAAACAAAACGCAGGTCACGCTGCCATTGTTCGCGATCTTCAAGCGTAAATACTTGTGGAATACCCTGACGGGCTGCCTGTGGATGGCCGCGAACTTCTGCGTCTACTACGCGGTCTGGGCTATGCTCGGTACCTATCTGACGAAGGAATTGGGCTGGACTCCGGCGCAGGTCGCGGTCCCGGTGTTCTGGGGAAATATCATCACATTCGTCGCTTGCAGTTTCTGGGGCGCGGTGTCGGAACGCGTCGGCCGGCGATGGGCGCTGATGATCCCCACGACCATCGCCTTGTTCCTGCTTCCACTGTATATCCTGCAGGTCGATCGGACCTTGTTCCTTGCGTTCTTTCTGCTGTTCATCTGTTTCTTCAGCGGCAAAGACGCATTGAACCCCGCCTGGCTGACGGAACGCTTCCCGACCGAGGTTCGCGCCACCGCCGCGGGTTTCGTCTATCACCAGGGCGCGGTTTGGGGCGCGGCCGTCGCGCCGATCCTGACTTACTTCGCGGTGAACCAGGGCATGGGGTTCGCCAAACCGATGATGTATACCGCGATCGGTTCGCTGGTCGTGTATATCATCGCGGTTTATTTGGGTCCGGAAACGAAGGGCATGGTGATGACGGCTGAACTGGAAGTGATCAAGGCGGAAGTCACTCTGGGGTAGGACGTGAGGGAACGGCCGGGGCGGAAGTCCTGGCCGTTTCCCCGTCGGTGATGTCGGAAACAAGGCCACTGGACGAAGCAACCGGCGTGTTGCGGCCGAGCCCGAAACGGGCATGGAGCCTCGACCTGGCCCCTCACGCAACGCCTTCGCGCTGATAAGCGCGGGCAGCCGCTACTGACCCGAATGAGGTCGTTACGGTTTGGCGCCAGCCTCACGGACTCTGGAATGATCGCCTCGACCCGCGAGGCGGCCCACCATGGAAATGTCCTCGTCGAGGTCCGGCCAGTGAATGCCTTCCTCGCGATCGGTCCGCTCATCCCTTCTCCACCAAAAACCCCGCATTCACGCAATTCTCCAACCGCCCATCCCGCAAAAACCGCGCCGCCGTACGCGCCGCGAACGCCCGATTATCGCGCATGCTCTCCGGCGTGAAAAACGCCGAATGCGGCGTCAACAGCAGCCGATGCCGGATCCAATCCTCATTATCCCGCCACGCCGCGATCAACCGCCGTTGCGCGTTCGCCGGCTCCTCCGGCAGCACATCCAGTCCCGCCGCCAACACCGTGCCGTCCTTCATCGCGTCATACAGCGCGTCGATATCCACCACCGGCCCACGCGCGGTGTTGATCAGCGTCATCCCCTTTTTCGCCGCCGCGAAGGCCGCCGCGCCAATCAGCCCGCGCGTCTCCGCCGTCAACGGCGTATGCACGCTCACGAAATCGCATTGCCCCATCAGTTCCGCGAGCGTATCGGCCCGCCGCACCCCGATCGCGAACTGATACCCGTTCGGCTGATACGGATCATAAAACACCACGTCCATGTCAAACGCCTTGGCGCGCCGGGCCGCCGCCGTCCCGATCCGCCCCATGCCGACCACGCCATACGTGCACACCGACAAACGGCGTCCGAACGGATTATGCGCGGGCCGCCAATTGCCCTTCAGATCGGCGCGCAATTCCTGGTCGTGATAAGCGACACTCTTCGCCAGCGTCATCATCAGCGCGATCGCGTGATCCGCGACCTCCCGCGTGCCGTAATCGGGAACATTGCAGACCCGGATACCGAGTTTGCCAAAACGCCCGATATCCACATCGTCATAGCCGACGCCGTATTTCACGAATATCCGGCAATTCCGCAGTTTATCGATGTATTGCGGCGGGCACCCGCCGACGACCGCGTCCGCGCCTGCCCATTGCGCATCCGTGACGTCCTCGACTTTCTCACAAAATTCCAGCTCGAACCCCGCGCCCACCGCCTCGGTCGCGACCGGTACAAGCGCCGCCGGAAGGTTCGGCCAGAGGATCCGCATCGCCATGACGTTGTCTTCCTTATTGGCTTCCAGACTCATGCTGCCATCGCCACGGACGAATGACCACACGCCGCCGTGACTTTCCCCCCGCCCGCCGCTACCACCGCGCCGTATGACCGGACCGCCCGAGACCTCT
This sequence comes from Acetobacteraceae bacterium, assembly GCA_043785025.1. GTDB lineage: Bacteria > Pseudomonadota > Alphaproteobacteria > Acetobacterales > Acetobacteraceae > Rhodopila. The sequence goes on along the minus strand of JAYVXQ010000289.1, from coordinate 23,187 downwards.
CCGACTGTTTCCCCGCCGGTCGTTTCCCCGCCGGTCGTTTCCCCGCCGGCCGTTTCCCCGCCGGCCGTTTCCCCGCCAGTCGTTTCATTGTCCTGGTCTGGAGAGCTCCGCGCGCTCGTGGCCCTTAGCTGGCCGCTCGCCCTCGGCAATCTGACCCAGATCGCGATGGGAACGACGGACGTCATGATGATGGGCTGGCTCAGCGCGGACACGCTCGCGGCCGGCGCTTTGGGCGCCAATCTTTATTTCATGGCCTTCGTTGTCGGCCTCGGTCTGCTGAACGCCGGGGCCCCGCTGATCGCGCGCGACCTCGGCCGCGATCCCGCCGCCATTGCGCCCGTCCGGCGCACCGTCCGCATGGGATTGTGGTCGGCGCTGTTCATGGCCGTGGCCTTCTGGCTCGCTCTGTGGTGGAGCGAGAAACTGCTCCTCGCCATGGGCCAGGAGCCCAGCCTGTCGGTCCTGGCCGGAGCCTACGTCCGCACCCTCCAATGGGCGCTCCTGCCCGCCTGGGCGTTCCTGATCCTCCGCTCGTTCATCAGCGCGTTGGAGCGGCCGGTGTGGTCGATGGTCATCGCTCTCGCCGCGGTCGGCGTCAACGCGGCGGCCAATGCGTGCCTGATGTTGGGACGTTGTGGCTTCCACCCGCTCGGGATCGCCGGCTCGGGCCTCGCGACGACCTTGTCCAGCGTTTTGATGTTCTCGGCGCTGGCCGTCGTCGCCACCGTCGCGCATCCTTTCCGGCGTTTCCGCCTTTTCGCCGCGTTTTTTCGTCCGGACTGGTCACGCCTGTGGGAATTCTGGCGCCTCGGTCTGCCGATGGCGGCGACCCTCAGCTTCGAGGTGACGATGTTCAACGCCGCCGCCTTCCTGATGGGCCTGATCGGCACGGCGTCCCTGGCAGCCCATGCGATCGTCATTCAATTGGCGTCGCTGACCTTTATGGTGCCGCTTGGTATTAGCCAGGCCGCCACGGTCCGGGTCGGACGCGCCCTCGGCCGTCAGGACCGGGAGGCGATCCGCCGCGCTGGCTGGACCGCTTTGGGCCTGGCGACCGCGTTCATGGCCACGATGTCCCTGACCATGATCGCCGCCCCACGCCTGCTGATCTCCGCCTTCCTGGAAACCGGAGACCCATGCAACGCGGCGGTCGTGGCCCATGCGATGTCGTTCCTCGCACTCGCGGCGCTGTTTCAGATCTCGGACGGCGCCCAATCGGTCGCGGCGGGGATTTTACGAGGGCTGCATGACGCGCGCGTGCCCATGCTGTTCGCCCTCACCGGCTATTGGGCGATCGGCCTGCCTTTGGGCGCGTGGCTGGCGTTCCCGATGGGCATGGGCGGCGTCGGCATCTGGATCGGTCTGGCGACCGGCCTGACGGTCGTCGCCTTGCTCATGATCAGGCGCTGGCTGGCGCGGGAAAGCCTGAATATCCATCCAACGAAATGACCCATTCCGCCCACGATCAATATCAGGGGTTGCAGATCGCCTCCGCCGCCGTTCCCGGTGGACCCGCCGAACACAAATCGTAATCCCGCGCCGGACGGTTGGAGGGGAAACGATAGGAATAGGGATGGCTCCACGGGTCCGCCGGCACGTCCCCCTTCAAATACGGCCCATTCCAACCGGGCATTCCCGCGGGCCGCTCCACCAACGCGCGCAACCCCTGCTCGGCGGTGGGGTAGGTGCCGACGTCCAGTTTATACATGTCCAGCACCGCGCCGATCCGCTCGATCGATTGTTTGGTGACCGACACGCGCGCCCCACCCAATTGCCGCAAGGCGGCGGGCGCCACCAGGCCGATCAACAGACCGAGAATCGCGATCACCACCAGAATTTCCAGCAGCGTGAAACCACGCTCGCGTGACCGGTTCATGCGGATTGGAGGACGTTTCATGATGCTCCCTCGGCTGTTGGGACCTTCGCGTCCCACCCCCGCGATATAAGCCGATCTGACCCGGAGTCCGTAAGTCCCGACGGGCTTGCGGAGCGAGGTGCGCCGTGGTGAGACAACGTCGTGGACGCTGTTTTCAACTCATTTGCCGCGTGGCTGCCCGCCGTTGCCGTCGCGCCCGTGATCGGTAGTTTCATGGGCGTCCTGATCCAACGTCTGCCGGAAAATCGTCCGGTCGTGTTCGCGCGTTCGGCGTGCGACCATTGCGGTCACCGCCTCGCCGCGCGGGATCTCGTGCCGTTGCTGAGTTTCGTTCTGACGCGCGGCCAATGCCGTTACTGCCACGAACCCATCGGCTTTTTCGCCCCCGCCGTCGAACTCGGCGCCATGGCGGTGGCTTTCTGGGTTGGCCTCACGGTGCCCGAGGCCGATCTTTGGCCCTCCTGCGTACTGGGCTGGTTGCTCCTGACATTGTCCTGGATCGATAGCAGAACGATGCTGTTGCCGGACGCCTTGACGCTGCCTCTGCTGGTCATCGGTCTGATCGCGACGTATGTGGCCGATCCCGCCGCGCTGTCCGATCGCACGCTCGCCGCCGTCGTCGCCTTCACAAGCCTGACCGGCGTCGCCTGGCTGTATCGCCGCCTGAGAGGCCGCGATGGGTTGGGCGGCGGCGATCCGAAATTATTCGCCGCAATCGGGGCCTGGCTCGGGCTCGCGCTGTTGCCGCTCACCCTTTTTCTCGCCGCGTCGCTTGGCCTGGCCGCGGCGGGAGCGGCGGCGCTGGTGGGGCGGCGGATGACGGCCGCGACGGCGATTCCGTTTGGACCCTTTTTGGCGATGGCGGCCTGGTTACTGTGGTTATATGGCGGATCGCTCGACGATTGGATGGGCGGGTGACGTCTTCACGCGGTCGCGACCGCCTCGCTAAAGCATCATCCGATCAGGTGGCCACACCTGATCGGATAAAGATGCTCGCCAAAACAAATACTTAGAGCGGGTTCCGTGAGCCAACGCGATCGGAAACCGCGCTAAACCCCCTGCATCAATCGGCGGAACGCCAACCCCCCGGTCATCATCGCGATCGCCGCGATCCAACTGCCGGCGGCGCGCACCGCGATGAGGCGCCAGCCCGCGCTTTGGCTCAAAAACCAGCCAGTGGCCGCGACCGCGCTCAGCACGGAAAGATATCCCGCCAACCCCAGCCCGCTGGCCAAAGCCAGCCCATCCGGCCGCGCCAACGTATCCATCCCGGTATGCCAGCCGCGGACAAGCCCCGACGCGACGGCGATCGCCCAAAGCGCCAGTGCGGGCAATCGCACCGCCAGAGCCAGCAGCATCCCGCACACCAACGGCGCGATCAGATCGATCCCCGGACGGGCGGTGGGCAACCATCCGGCACGCGCGGCCAGCAAACCAAACGCCAAACCGGCCGCGAAACATTCGGCGCTCCAGCCCGCGCGCCGCATAGCGTGCAGACCCGCGAACAGTCCCAACGCCAGCCAGGTCAGAATATCCTCAGGTCCGGTCAGCAGCGATTGCGCCGCCGCGTAAAAATCCCCGGCCTCTGCCGATAGCCCATGAGCCCAGACCACGCGAGGCCACATGAAGGCGAGGGTGAGCGCCCAGAGAGGCTTGCGCATCAGGCGGGCGCGATCATCTGACCGTAAAGGAACACCACCCCAATCGCCGAGATCCCGAAACCCAGACCTCTCACGACATACGAACCCCAGCGCAGCCGCTGCAACGTGCCGATCAGAATGCCAACGCCGTGCAACATGCCGGTCGCCATGACGAACCCGATCGCATAGGCCTCGGGGCTGGCGGCGTCCGGCAATTCCCGCCCATGCGCATAGCCGTGAAAGATCGCGAACACCGACACCAAAGCGATCGCCGCCGCCATCGGCCAGCGCGCCTGCATGACCACCACCAGCCCAAGCACAATCGCGGAGGCGGCGATCAATGGCTCCGACAGCGGCAACGCGATCCGCATGATCCCGAGCAGCCCGCCAAACGCCATCACCAATGGGAACGCGATGGGCAGCAGCCAGATCTCCGGCTTGCCAAGTTGCGCGCCCCATAAGCCCACGGCGACCATGGCGACGAGGTGATCGAGGCCCGTGAGCGGGTGCAGAAATCCCGCCGTGAAGCCAACCTGCACATCGCCGCCGGAATGCGCCAAAGCCGGTGTCGCGAGACACGCCAGCGCCAGTGTGATCAGGATTTTTCGCATGCGATCGCTCCTTAAAACAGACCGCCCGCCAACGCGGACCAGGAGTATCCCGTCCGCTGTATCAGCCATATCAGCGCGGCACAGGCCGCCGCGCCGGACAGCAGCGGCAACAGCCGCCACGACGCGCCATGCGCGGCGCGCAAAACGATCCCCGCCGGCGTCGCCACCAGGGCGATGGCGATCTGCACCGCCTCCAACCCCAGATTGAACGCGACCAGCGCCAGAGCGAGCATTATCGGCGGAAGATGCAGCGGCCCCAATCCGCCGGCGACGCCAAGCCCATGGATCAGCCCGAACCCAAGCGCGAGGATCCATCGCCGCCCAGGCAGGAACGGCCAGATATTGTCCAATGCGGTGACCAGAATGGTGAGCGCGATCGCGGCCTCGGCGAGACGGGCGGGAACCACGACCACACCGAGCACGGCGAGGGTCAGCGCGCAGGCATGCGCCACCGTGAAGGCGGTCAGCAGCCGAACCACCTCGATCAGGCGCGCCCAAGAGGAGTCGACGGCGCGGGGGCGTAGCAGCGCGGGGGCGAGCAGGACGACGATGAACAGCACATGGTCCGCGCCGCCCAAAAGATGGGAGACACCGCCCGTGAAGAACGCCATCGCGAAAGCCGCTGTACTCGGCTCCTCCCCAAACCCCACTGACCGTCCCCCCGGCGACATCGCCGCGCCCTGGGCTATGCCATTCAGCGTGACATTGACCAGCCCGCGATGCTGGGGATCAACCTCGAACAGCGCGTCATAGGTCACGTCCAGTTGTCCGATCGGCACCGGACACCGCAGTTGAAAATTCAGCACCAAATACGCGCCATCCCCCAGATCGTCGATCGCATGGGCCGGCGGATCGCGCGGCATGCACGTGGCCCCCGCCGTCGAGATCCGCAGACGCGTCAGCGCGTAAGCGTCGATCCTGGTTTTCTGAGATCGCACCTCATCCCATGTGAGGATGCCATCGCCGTTCTGGTCGATGCCGATGGCGTCCTCCAGGTCGCGCAACGACAGCGACCAGGTCACCGCGACGTCGCTGTTCGACGCGCTGATGACGACATAGCTCGTGCTGGATCCATGCGCCGACGCGGCTCCGGCCCACAGCAGGATGGCGAACAAAACCGCCATGCCACCGCGGGTCATGGATGTCCATCCCGAAGCCGCGCGATCCGGGATTGCAAACCGCGTTCCTCGACATGATTTTTGTCCATCCAGGCGACGACGGGCGCGGCGCGATCCGGGGCATGACCGGCCGCGGCGGCCTCCAGCAGGATGCGGGCATCGGCGGGCTCCCGCTGGACCCGCCAGTTGGCCTCGGCCAGGCGCAGCGCCTCGGCCGTGTTGTCGCGGACATGCAGCATGAACCGGGCTTCCTCGCGCTGATGCGTCGCGTCACCCCGGCGGCGGCTGGTTTCAAAACGCAGCGCGAGGTCGGATTCCAGGACCGGATCGGCGGTTCCCTGTTGGCGATGCGCCTCGATCAGGCGCAGCAGCAGCGGATCGACCCGCGCGCGGCTGGTCAGAAGCGAAATGACCTCGGCGACGCGTCCGGTGTCCAGCATGAGGTCAGCATGCGCCGCCAGCAGATACGTGTCATCGGGCGCCAATCCCCGCGCCGCGAGGAACGCGCGATCCGCGAGGCCTGGCTCGTCGAGACGGCCCGCGACCTCCCCCAGAACGGTCAGAGCCCAGACGCGGGAGGATTGGTCGTCTTGATCGGATCCGGCCAAAGCGAAGCGTTCCAGCGCGGCCATCGTGGCACGCGCCCGTCCCGTGAGACTGGCGGAACCGGCGAGGCAGGCCAACGCGGCGAGGCGCGGCACCATTGTCGCCGCGGCGGCGCAATCCGCCGTGGCGAGATCGTAATCGCCCCGCACCTGATGAACCACGGCGCGGGTCAGTCGGGCCTGTGTTTTGAGTGCGGCATCGGCGGCTTTGTCGGCGATCACGGTGTCCAGATCGCTCAGGGCGGCGTCGAAATCATGCGCGCTCTGGCGCAGCACCCCGCGCAGCAGCAGCACGGGCGACGGCGGTCGAGGCAACGCGATCCAGGGGGAGAGAGCGGCCTCGGCGCGCCCCAGGAAGCGGGGATCGGCACGGCGCTGTCCTTCGCCGATGTCGAACCGGGCGACGCGCAAGGCCAAAGTGAGATTGGTGGGGTCGCGCGCCAACTCGGTCGCGCGCAACCGGCGGTCTCGCGATGCGAGGTCGCCGTCCGGCAACCGTTCCACGATTGTATCGCCGGACGGGGGAACGCGGGGAGCGGCATGGAGTGGAAGCGTGAACACGATGAACCATGCCGCGGCGATCCACCACGGCATGGTCTGTTTCGCGCGCCGCCTGAAGGGGAGCCAGACCATGGTCACAAGCCGGCCCCCATCACGAATTTATTGCGGCGGGCTGGTCGGTTGCGGGGACGCCGGGATCGGGTTGAGCAAGTAAGGAAACGCCGCGTCGAAGTAAGTCGAGTCGCCGTAAGCGCCGTCGGTGAAGTCGAGGTTACCGGCGGGCGCCTGCGACGGGGTACCGAACAAAGGCGGATTGACCAGCAGGCGGCCCATCACCACGCGCAGGCTGATATCGACCACGTCATCGCCGGGACGCCGCCCGTTCGGATAGCCAGCGGCGTCATTCGCGATCACGCCCAACCGATTCTGCGCGCCTTTCGCGACCGGCGCGATGCCGGTGTTCAACCGCATTTCCTCGCCCGGAGTTTGCAAATTGGCGGGCGCGTTCAGCCCGTTCAGACCCGTGAGGAACACCGCGACCAGGTCGGACCGGGGAACCAACGTCGGCGCGGGCGCGCCAAACAGAATTTCGATGATCGCCGGTAACGTTGGGTTCGTGACATAGGTCAGGAACGCGGCGCCGTCATTGACCGGCTGGCTGGCGTTGAACTTGTCCTTGTCGGCGAGGCCGATCACAACCTCATTCACCAGCGGATTGCCGAGACGCGACGTTTGCAAAAATGTCGTGACCCCCGCGCCATTTTTCACCACCGTGGAGGATGTCGTCCAGGCCGCGATCACGGGATCATTTCCGGCGGTAAGGCAGGAAATCGGCGCCTCAACGGCCAGCGACGTGATATTCTTGTCCGCGAGATCGTTGCGTTTGCTATTGGCGAATTGCTCGCCGACCGGGTTGGCGTAATTGATCAGATCGAAGGTTTCGCCCAGATTGACGAAGAAGCTTTCCTTACGCTGTCCGACAAAGACTTTCCCAGGCGTCGCGCAGCCCGGGATATTGATCGAATAAATGAATTTCGCGGCATATCCGGGGTAGTCGGGAATGGTCTTCACGCCGATATTATCGACGGGTTTGGCGAAAACCGCGGCGCCGGACGTGGCGTTGGTGATCGGCGTCTCCGTCGCGGTGCCGTTATTATACGTCACCAGCGACATGGTGAATGTTTCGACAACATTCTGGGTACCCGGCGGCGTATTGCTGTTGGAGATCTGACCCAGCTGGGTGACGGGAACCGCGACCGATTTGCCACCGACGCTGACCGTCAGCCCCTGAATGACTTTCTTCGCGCGAAACCGGAACGTCATATTCGGTTTCGCCGAGCCGGTGTTGTCGATGTTGATGTCATACACGGCGTTGGTGTCGAGCGGAAAGAAGTTTGGCCCGCCATAGGGATCCTGCAACGGAATATAATTGGCGATCATGGTGACGAACGCCGACCGGCCAGCCTCATAACTTCGGAACATATAGAAATCGGTGCCATCCAAACGCGGTGTGCCGCCGATCAAAGGGGCCTCCCGATGGCTCGACGCCAGGACGGCGGCGGGAAGCAACGCGACGGCGGTGGCGATTTTCAGGATGCGTTTGGTTTTTGACATTGTCTGTTCCTCGTAAGGGTTCGTTTCCTGGCAAACCTGTTAGCTATACGGTCCGGGCACACGAATGGATGCATCCGGACTGAAAAATAATTAACGCGGCGATGAACCGATGGGCGTCAGGCCTCCCTGCGCCACAAAGCCCTGGAAATTGGTTATTTTTGAAATGTTCGACAAACTATCGAAACCAAACTCCCGGGTTCCACCGGTGGGCGCGACCAGCTTATGATCGCTCCCGCCGGAACGACACGCTCCGGGATAAAGGACTTCGGCGATGCACCGCGCCCGCCAGCGTTTGATCCGAGCACGGGATCGCGGATGGCGCGGCGATCAAGGATTTTCGTTGTTGGAAGCTCTGGTGGCGCTGGTGCTCGCGGCCCTGGTTCTGGCCACGCTGATCCGCGCGATCGATCTCGGGCTTGGCGCGGCGCGGCGGGAACGCGACATGACCGGGGCGGTGGCGCGGGCGCAATCGCATATGGCGGAATTCGCCGGGGCGCGGTCGCTGACGGAGGGGACACGGTCCGGACAGGATGACGCGGTTTATTCCTGGCGGGTCAGCGTCACCCGGTTGGGCGTCGCCCCGCCGTTCCGGAGGCTGCGGCTGAACGGCGGGGTCTATGCGCTGAATACGGCGTTGTTTGAGGTCAGCGTCAGGGTTTTCTGGGACACCGGTCAAAGCGTCACCCTGGTCAGCCAGTTTCTGGCACCGGAACGGGACGGACCATGACAGCGCGCGGCTTCACGCTGATCGAGGTGCTGATCGCCATCACCGTCGCGTCGCTGGTGCTGGTGTTGATTTCACAGACACAACGTCTCGGCCTGCGCGCGGTCGCCCGCCAGACCAGCCTGCGCCATGATGGCGCCGATTTGCGCGCGGCGGCGGCTTCGATCCGCGAGGTGCTGGCGCATATGGATCCGGGCACGCGGGCGCGGCCCTTATCGCCTCTGGCCTCGCAAACCCGGATCGTTCTGCGTACACGGTTGCCCGCCGCCGCGCGCCGCGATGGTCTGGGCGGTCCGGGCGGCGCGGTGACGGCGGAACTCGTGGTCAGCGGCAAAACCCTGCTGCTGCGCTTTCAGGAACCGGAGGCCGCCCCGATCGTGCTGGCGCGCGAGGTCGCCGGTTTGGAGCTCAGCTATCGCGGCGGCGATGGGCCGGACATCTGGCGCCCCCTTTGGTCGATGGCGGGCAATCCGCGGCTCGTGCGCGTGCGGATCATCCCCGCCGATCCCGGTCATGCGCCATGGCCCGCGATCATCGTCGCGCCGCTGCGTCTCGCCCCGGTGGATTGAGGTGACGCAACGAGAGTCTTTTAACAATGGCGGGCAGCGCGGATTCATTCTGCTCGCGGTGCTGATGGCGTTGGTCGCCGCCACCGGGTTGTCGGCCACACTGATATATTACGCGCGGATCGAAGCCCGCGCGGCGGCCTCGGTCCGCGACGGGGCAATCGCCGCCGCCGCCGCCGAGGGCGCCATCCGGATGGCGGTGTTCCGCCTGCTGAGCACGCCCCCGGCGGCGGCCGATCAGGGCGAATTCCCGCTGATCGCGGCGGGCGCGACCGGCGTCGTGCGCCATGCCGATTTGTCCGGACGGATCAATCCGAACATTGCCTCCCCAGCGTTATTATTTCAGGTATTCATCGCTCTGGGCGCGGATGAGGCCACCGCCCGAGGCGCCGCGGCGACGGTCGTCCGGGGACGCGGGGTGAACGCGGGATCGGGGCCGCTCACGCCGTTCCGCGATCTAGACGATCTGTCGCGGCGCGCGGGCCTGCCGCCCGCGATGATGGCGTTGCTGGAGCCGCATATGACCACCTGGTGGCGCGGCCGGCCCGATCCGAAACGCGCCAGTAAAGCGGTCCGCGACGCATTGATCCTGGCGAATGAGGACGATCTGGCGGCGGCAACCCAGCCTGACGAGCGCGCTGTGCTGATCGAGGCGATTGTTTCGACTCCCTCCCACAAAATCGCGATTCGCGCTGCCGTCGCGCGTCTGGGCCTTAGCGACGATGGGCTCAGCGTCCATTTTCTCGCGTGGGATCCGCCGGGTCCGCGTCCATGGCCCTCTCCGTGAAACATGGACGAACGTTAATGTTTTATGAGTGCATCCAAACCCTGGTTCCGCGCGTAGTCCGTAATGGAACAGTTTTTTAATATTTGATCGGGAGAACGAAAATGCGGATCGCTCGGACGGTGGCCGGAATGGCAAGTGTGATCGGGGCCGGTCTGTTGGGCTTAGGCCAAACCGCGATGGCGGGTCCGAGCCGCGCGATTTTCGCGTATTCCGATGGCACCGCCGCGGGGTCCGTTTTGCTGACGGTGAACACCGCCGGTGGACCTCTGGTGTTTCAACCTTCGGTCACCGGCACCTACGATCAAAACGGTGGACTGGTGAGCGGCAATTATCTTGCGGGGGTGTGCGGAAGTTCGGATGGCTGCGCCGGCGACGACCTGACCCGCCGCGATTTCTTTGTGTTCCAACTGACGGGTTTGCGCGCGACGGTCACGGGCGCGACTTTGTCTTTGTATAATCCCGATGTTTCGATCGATCCGGGCACCGGCACGCCACTGCCAGCCGGTTATATCAGCACCCTGCCCGCTTTGGGCTATGCGGCGTTTGATGTGACCTCGGCGCTGGATCCGGTGACCGGGGCGTCGGCGGCGGCGAACGTCTATGGCGATCTCGGCGGCGGCGTATTTTACGGCGCGAAGACGGTGACAGCGGCGGATGACGGGCAGTTCGTGACCTTATCCCTGAACACGGCGGCGGTGGCGGCGATCAACCGGGCGAATGGCGGCACCTTGGGCATTGGCGGGACCGTGACGCAGGTGCCCGAACCGGCGTCGCTGGCCGTGCTGTCTTTGGGCTTTGGCGCGGTGACGCTGGCGCGGCGGCGGCGCCGTGCCGTTCGTTAATTCTTCGTTTCGAACCCGCTGGTGGCATAACCCCGGAAATCGTTACTCCACGAAACCCCAGTCGAGAAACTGAAAGCGCTTACCGGCACGGGCGCGGGCGACGGCGCGGCGCTGGATCATGATACCGCCGGCCAGGCGCGCGATCGCGGTGATCTCAATCGTTTCGGAGGGAACCGCGGCCTCCGGCTGATTGGTTCCGGTGGCTTCCAACGCCAAGCCCAGTACTGGGCTTGCGAGACGGCGGTCGATCGCCCCGTCATTGTGGATCGATAGATAAGGCCGCATCGCGGCCGCCAGGCCCGCGGACCAGCCCAACACGGCGCTGATCTCGTCATCGGTCTCAAAGCCCTGGTTGGGCGGCGCGTATCCCGCCCCCGCCGCGCGATACGACGCCTGTTTCGACCCGCCCGACGACGCGAGCCCATTCGGCATGTGCCAATCGAACGCCGCGGCACCCAAAACTTCGGCGCGATCGGCGGGCTCACCAAGCCGCGCCAGCAGGGCCGCGATCAGACCGGCCGGCGCGATGTTCGGGTTCAGCCGGCCCGCCAGCGGATCGATGCGGACGGTCACCTCGGCCGCCCCGACGCGCGTCACGCGCACCACCCCATCGGCGGGCCAATGCGCGGAGCCGGACGCGGCGTGGCGCCAAACCGCCTCATGGATCCCGCCCTCCGCCGCCGCGACACCCTGCGCCGCGAGGTCCTGACGGCGAAGCAACTGAAGCTCCGCCCGTCCGTCGCCAATCAGCCGCGTTTCCAGCAACGCGAGCAACGCGAGGGTCCACAGCACAAGCGGCAGGACGAAGCCCCGATGCCGGGTCATTCGAAAGCGCGCTCCCGCCGCGGGGCCGCGATGATGTCAGGCCAGGACCGGCCGGCCGAGGGCGGAAACACCAGACGGACGCGGATCAACGTCGGTGGCGCGGCTTCGGTCCAGCGCGACACCCATTGGCCGGGGACCATGCGTTGCGCCGGCATCCAATAGTGGCACTCCAAACGGTCCACCCCGCTGACCAGAGCGATGTCGCGCGCGGCCTCGGGCGCGGCATCGCTGACATGGCGGTAGGAAACCCAGCGCAACACAAGCCGGTGCGTGGCGTCGACGCCCAGTGACCCCAGAACCCGGCGGGAGGCGGGCAGACCAACCGCCAGCGGCAGCTCGGATCGCAATGCGAACTGGTCCGGCTCGCCGGTGAAGATCGCCGGATTGGTCTCGGTGCCGGGATCGGCGCGCTCGATCAGCCAGCGGATCACCCGGTCGGCGTCGTCGAGGTCGCGCATCCCCCCGATCACCCGGTCATGCTGACGGCGGGCGATATCGATGAAGCGCGTGCCCTGACTGAGTGTCAGCATCAACAGGCCGCACAGCACGACAGCGGCCAGCACCTCCAGCAACGTGAAGCCGCTCTGGGCCCAGTTCATGGGGGCCCAGTTCATGGGGGCCCGGTTCACGGGGGCGGCCCCGCGCGGCGCGAGGCCAAAGTGACCACGCGCGGCTGACCATGCGCGGCGGGCCAGCGCACGGTGACGCGCACGTCATACAACATCAGCGCCCGCGCGTTATCCGACCCCCGCGGGCCAGGGACGATGGTGACCGTCCATTGGAACCCGTCATTGTCCTGCCCCTCGGTCAGACCCGGCGTCAGCGTGCCCGGAAGATCGGTCAGCGCGAGGCGCGAGCGGGCCAGCGCGAGGGCGCGCGTATGGCGCTCAACCTGATGCGTGGCGGTCAGGCCGGTCAACGTGCCCTGGTAAAAAGCCGCGAGGGCGAGGGCCGCGATCGCGAACGCCGCCGCCAGTTCCAGCAGGGTGAAACCCTTTGATAAAAGTTTTGTCACATGGGAATAGTTATCATTAGTGAAAATTCGGCTTGCTCCGTCCCAAAATTTGATGTTACCGAGACACCAGAAACAGTCCGTAACTATCACGCTCCCGGCACGCTGTGTCGAGGCGATCACATATTCACATTGTCACGGGAAGATTCCGGCGCATGATCACGTTGAACGTCAATGGGCAAACAAAACAGGTCAATGTTGACCCGGCGACACCCCTGCTGTGGGTGCTGCGGGATGTGCTTGGCCTGACCGGGACGAAGTATGGCTGCGGGATCGAGGAATGCGGCGCCTGCACGGTCTGGATCGAGGGCGGGGCGGAGAAGACCTGCCAGATGCGGGTGTCGGATGCCGCCGGCAAGCCGATCGTCACGATCGAGGGCATCGCCAGCACGCCGATCGGCAAGGCCGTGCAACAGGCCTGGATCGATTTGCAGGTGCCGCAATGCGGCTATTGCCAGTCCGGCATGATCATGGCGGCGGCGAACCTGTTGCGGCGGACGCCGAAACCGACCGACGCGCAGATCGACGCGGCCATGAGCAATATTTGCGCGTGCGGCACCTATACACGGGTGCGCGCCGGGATCCATCGCGCGGCTGGTCAGTAAGGCGTTGGTCAGTAAGGCGTTGGTCAGTAAGGCGCGGGTCAGTAAGGTTGGGCCAATGAGGCGCTGGCCAATAAGCCGCGGGTCAGTAAATAAGAAAGATTAAGCGATATGAATGACATGATGATTGGCTCGGCGTCGCGTTTGGGCCGTCGCGCATTATTCACCGGCGCCGCCGCGGGCGGACTGGTGGTTGGTTTTGGACGCCCGCCCGAGGCTTTGGCCGTCGGACCGCTTGGCGCGGCGCATCAGGGTGCGATGACCGGGGGCGCGGCCCCTGGCGCGACGGTGGCGGCGGCGCCGGTCACCACCGCGACCGTCAATGTCTGGGTTGTCATCGGCTCCGATGAATCCGTGAAAATCTATGGCGCGGGCGCCGAAATGGGCCAGGGGATCATCTCCGGCATGGCGCAGGTGCTGGCCGAGGAGCTGAAAGTCGCCTGGTTCCGCGTCACCACCGCGCAGCCCGACGCGGCGCCGAAATACGATCACCCGGTGTCGCATCGCCGCTTCACCGGCGGCAGCAATAATATCCGGTCGTGGTTCCAGCCCCTGTTGAAGATCGGCGCGACGGCGCGCGAGATGCTGATCGCCGCGGCCGCGATCCAGTTGAATGAGCCTGCCTCGGGCCTGAAAGCCGCCAATGGCGTCGTCACCAGCGTGTCGACCGGCCGTTCGTTGACGTATGGGGCCCTGGCACCCATCGCCGCCGGCCTGACGCCCCCCGCCAGCCCGCCGATCCTGTCCGCCGCGAGCGGCTATTCCCTGATCGGCCTGCCGGTGAAACGGCCGGATATCGCGCTGAAAGTGAACGGCAACGCCAAATTCGGCATCGACGCCATGGTGCCGGGCATGGTCTTCGCCGCCATCAAGCAGTGCCCAGTATTCGGTGGCACGGTCGCCGCGACGCCCGCCGTGCCCGCGGGCGCGATGGCGGTGGTCAATCTCGGCAACGCCGTCGCGGTCGTCTCGACCGAGAGTACCTGGAAAGCGTTTCAACTTGCCCGCGGCCTGGCGGTGTCATGGACCATTCCGCCCGCGACACGCGCGGCTCAGGACAGCCAGGCGATGCGCGCCGCCGCCAACGCCATCATGGCGAACGGCCCGGTGACGCAAGCCGAGAAAATCGGCGACCTGGCGGCGGGCATGGCGCTGGCCAAGAATACCATCAGCCGCACCTACTCCCTGCCCTTCACCGCGCATGCGACGATGGAGGTGATGACCTGCACCGCCGCGGTCACCGCGACCAGTTGCGAGATCTGGGTGCCGACGCAAGCGCCCGATGCCTGCCAGGCGAAAGCGATGGCGCTGACCGGTCTGACCGCGGCGCAGGTGACGGTGCATTCGATGTTCATGGGCGGCGGGCTTGGCCGCAAGGGCGAGACGGATTACGTCGTCCAGGCCGTGACGATCGCCAAACAGATCGGCCAGCCGGTGAAGCTGACCTGGTCGCGGGAAGAAGAACTCACCCATGATTTCTACCGCCCGATGGCGATATCGAAACTGACGGTTGGTCTGAACGGGTCAGGCGACATCGTCGGGTGGAACAACCGGATCGTGTCGCCCTCGATCCTCGCACGGGTGTTTCCCGCGGCCGTGGCGGGCGGGCTCGACTCGCAAAGCACGGATGGCGCGATCGGTTTGCCTTACACGATGGGCGCGCGGTTCGTGGAGTATGGCATCCTGACGACGCCGGTGCCGGTCGGGTTCTGGCGTTCGGTTGGCAATTCGCTGAACACCTTCGTGGTGGAAACCGCGATCGATGAGGCGGCGGCGGTGGCCGGCATGGACCCGCTGGCCTATCGCCAGAAACTGCTGACCAGCAGCCCGCGGCTATTGGGTGTGCTGGCGAAAGCCGCGGCGATGGCGGGATGGGGCACCAAACCGGCCGCGGGTCATGCGCGCGGGATCGCCTGCCGGTTCAGTTTCGGAAGCTATGTCGCCGAGGTCGTGGAAATCGCGACCAACGCGGCGGGCCAGGTTCAGGTCGTCCGGGTGGATTGCGCGGTGGATTGCGGCACGACGGTGAACCCTGACTCGGTCGCGGCACAGATGCAAAGTTCGATCATCCAGGGCCTCGCGACGGCGCTATGGGGCAAGATCACCTGGCAGAACGGGGTCGCCGATCAGCAGAATTTCGACACGTTCCGCATGATGCGCATGCGCGACGCCCCCGCGATCAACGTGCAGGTGATCGGATCGACCGCGAACCCGCCGGGCGGAGTGGGCGAGCCCGGTTTGCCGCCCGCGGCGCCCGCTTTGGCGAACGCGTATTTCGCGTTGACCGGTAAACGGGTGACGTCGTTGCCGATGTTCGGTGGCGGATAACGATTTCGGGGGCCCGTCGCTGGCGGGCTCCCAGATAGGTCCTGGCGCGAACCATTTCACCGCGAACCGATCATTGATCGTCATATCCACGAAAAAATATAATTGGGCCGGCCCACGAAAGATAAGCTCGGACCGTCGATTTTATCATAAATATATCGAAACAAACAACGCCTGCCATCATGGCTGCCGCTTAATATCGTGCGCCAAAAAGCGAGACCGCGGCACGCGATACCCGGATCTCTCCGAAATCCGGATATCCTTCTGGTTTTGCGCCCGCCGCCACACCAACCCTGGGCGCGTATACCCGGATTTCTCCGAAACCCAGGTAGACATTAAAATCACCCCGCGCCGCCTCGCACCCAACCACTCAAGCCCCGCCATCTCATTGGACCAATCACGCTTCAGGTCGCAACCAACCTGAAACGATCGCGCGCCAGCACCAGCCTAAACCCAGTCACCAAAAACGGATCGATCGCGAACCGTCCCTGAATGACCTCCGCGCGACGGTTCCCGGGCCAACCCGGCAATCCATCACCCGTCACATCAGCCAGATCACATTCCTCCGTGATCCTCCGATCACTCCGTGGTGAATCAATCCAGCGCCGCGACCGGCACGGACTCCCCCAAATCGCGACGCGTCGAAAATCCCCTGTCCTTGCTTCTCCACGCTCGCGTCATCCTGTACACACACGAAACGCAACCCATGATATCCCGCCGGTCACACGCCATCGCGCGGCCGGTAAGCCCGAACCCCGCGCGCAAGGGATCCGATCGTATCGCCATGGACCAGCCCGTCCCAGCTCAACCCACGATCGACACGCTGATCCAGGCGCTGACGGCGCGCGGCTGCGATCCGCGCGCCATCGATCGCGCCCGCCGCGTCGCGAGCGAAAGCGGCCAGCGGCTGGACGCCGTGCTGCTACGCCTCGGCCTGGTCAGCGAACGGCAACTGGCCGAGGCCGCGTCGGGGCTGTTGGGCGCGCCACTGCTGACGCCGGACGATTATCCCGACACCCTGCCCCTCTGTGCGACCGCTCTGTCCCGTCGGTTCCTGCGCGACGCGCGGGCGCTGCCGTTGTCCGACACCAACGGCGTTCTGCTCGTCGCCATGGCCGATCCGCTCGACGCCTTCACCCCCATCGCCATCGCCGCCGCGACCGGCCGCGAGGTCCGCGCCGCCGCCGCCGTGCCGGTGGAATTGGAAGCGGCGATGAACCGCCTGCTGCCCGGGGACGCGCCGGACGCGGATCAGGAAACCACCCACGACGCGCCGCTGGAAGACGACGCCGAACGGCTGAAGGACCTCGCCAGCGAGGCGCCGGTCATTCGCCTCGTGAACCAGATCATCGCCCGCGCCGTGGAGACCGGGGCCTCCGACATTCATATCGAACCCTTCGAGGATATGTTGCGCGTGCGTTACCGCCTGGACGGTGAGCTGGAGGAGGCCGAGAGCCCGCCCAGAGCTTTGTCGGCGGCGATCACCTCCCGCGTGAAGATCATGGCCAAGCTCGACATCGCCGAGCGGCGGCTGCCGCAGGACGGCAGAATCCGGCTCGCGGTGCGCGGCCAGGACGTGGATTTCCGGGTCTCCACCGTGGCGACGCTGTATGGCGAAAGCGTCGTGCTGCGCGTGCTGGATCGCGGCGCGGTGACCTTCGATTGGGCGCGTCTGGGGCTTGCGCCGGGCCTCGTCACGCGGCTGACCGGCGCGCTCGACCGCAAGGACGGCATCGTGCTGGTGACCGGACCGACCGGCAGCGGCAAGACCACCACGTTATACACCGCCCTGCTGGCGCTGAACGCGGTCAACCGCAAGATCGTGACGATCGAGGATCCGGTCGAATACCAGTTGCGCGGCATCAACCAGATCCAGGTGCAGCCGCAAATCGGCCTGACCTTCGCCCGCATCCTGCGCTGGATCCTGCGCCAGGATCCCAACATCATCATGGTGGGCGAAATCCGCGACCTGGAAACCGCGCAAACGGCGGTGCAGGCGGCGTTGACCGGCCATATCGTGCTGTCGACGCTGCACACCAACTCCGCGGCCGCGACCATCACGCGGCTGCGCGACATGGGCGTCGAGGATTACCGCACCACGGCCGTGCTGCGCGGGGTGATGGCGCAACGCCTGGTGCGGCGGCTGTGCCTGACCTGCCGGCGGGCCGAGACGGCGCATCCCGAACTGATCCGCCGGTTCAATCTGCGGCCGCCCGAGGCGTCCCCAATACCCGGTGCCCCGGCGGGCGACCCGGTGATGCTATATCATCCCGTCGGCTGTCCCGCCTGCCGGGGCACCGGATATTGGGGACGCCTCGCCATCGCCGAATTCCTCGAACCGGACGAGACGATCCGGCGGCTGATCTTTTCCCGCGCCGACAGCACCGAGATCGAGAAAGCCGCGATCGCCGCGGGCATGGTGCCGATGTTCCGGGCGGGGATCGAGGCGGCGCTGGCGGGCGATACCACGATCGAGGAAGTCGCGCGCGGGATCGAGGCGGAGGAGCCATGAGCCTGTGGCGCTACAAAGCCATCGATCGCGGCGGCCATGCCATCGACGGGGAGATGGACGCGCCCGATGAAGCCGCCGTGCTCGCGCGCATTCAGCGCGATGGCGCGCTGCCGCTGTCGGTGGCACCGGTCAAAACCGGTATGGCGGCCTCTTTATCGCTGCCGTTCGGCGGGCGGGAGGCGTTGTCGCGTCAGGAAGTCGCCGATGTGACCCGCGAACTCGCGACGATGTTGGGCGCCGGTCAGGACCTCGATCGCGCCTTGCGCTTCCTGGTGGAAACCGCGCCCTCCCGCCGCGTGGCCCGTGTCATGACGGCGGTGCGCGACGACGTGCGCGACGGCACCGCGCTCGCCGCCGCTTTGGCGAAACGGCCCGAGAGTTTCTCCCGCCTTTACGTCGGCCTGGTCCGCTCGGGCGAGGCGGGGGGAACGCTGGCGGCAACCCTCGACCGCCTGGCGGATTTGCTGGAGCGGGAGCGCGCTTTGGCCGTCACCGTCCGCTCGGCGATGATCTATCCGATCCTGCTGTTGATCGCCGCGGTGGGCGCGATCGTGCTGCTGCTGACCCAGGTGCTGCCGCAATTCGTCCCGTTATTTGAACAAAGCGGCGCCGTGCTGCCGGCGTCGACACGATTCCTGATCGACGCCGGAGACGCCGTGTCGCGGCACGGGCTGGCCGCCTTGCTGGTCATTCTGCTGGCATTCGTCGTGGCGCGGGTGGCGCTGCGCCGTCCCGGTCCGCGCCTCGCCTTCGACCGCGTCAAACTCCGCCTCCCCATCCTTGGCCGATTGTCGCGTGAGATCATGGCGGCGCGGCTGGCGCGCACCTTGGGCAGTCTGCTCGACAACGGCGTCTCCCTGATCCCGGCTCTGGCCATATCCCGCGACGTACTGGGCAATGAGGCCGGCGTCGCCGCGGTCGATCACGCGACCGCGGTCGCCAAATCCGGCGCGGGCCTGTCCACCCCGTTGGGCGAGTCCGGATTGTTTCCGCCCAGACTGATCCATTTGCTGCGGCTGGGGGAGGAGACGGCGCAACTCGGCCCCATGGCGCTGCGCGCGGCGGCGATCCACGAGGATCAGGTGCGCACCGCGACGCAACGCCTGGTCGCGTTGCTGACGCCCGCGATCACCATCGCGATGGGTGCCATCATCGCCGGGATCGTCGCCTCGCTGCTGCTGGCGATGTTGAGCCTGAACGATCTGGCGCAATGAGGCGCGCGCCCGATTCCGGGTTCACGTTGATCGAAACGATCGTCGTGGTGGTGATCATCGGCCTGGTGCTGACGATCGGTGCCGGATTTCGTCCGCGCCGCGACAATGGACTCGCGCTGTCCGGCGCGACCGGTCAGGTCAGCGCGATGTTGCGGCTGGCCCGATCCCGGGCGATGACCGAAAGCCGTCCGGTCACGGTCGCCGTCGCGCCGGACGGACATGGATTGCTGATCGGCGGTGACCGGATCGCCGCGGCTCCGGACATCCTGCTGGCGATGCCAGCCCAGAAGACGATCGGGTTCGCGCCCGATGGCAGCGGCTCCGGCGGCATCGTGGTCGTCAGCATGGGCTCTACACGGCGGACCCTGACGGTGAACTGGCTGACGGGACGGGTGTCGGCGGGCGGCGAATAACGCCCTGGTTCGTCCCGCCGGACGATGGACCTGTGTGCCCGTTTAATTTCTGGCGCCAGCCCGCGCCTCCGCCAGATTTGGACGATCCACCGCTCGGGTGAAAAAACCCCTATACTCTCTCAAAATAAATCCGCTTATGCATCAGAGGAAACCTGGGAACGCCGCGACTCGATGCTGCGCGAATTTGGAACATGGTGGGTCGATCAAATGCGCGGCCTCGGCGTGTCGGTGGTGTGCTGGCGGAGCCGCCGCGTGCAAGACGCCATGCTCCTGAGTTCCGGCGATCTCGACGGCTGGTGTGTCACGCGGCGGCGGCGCGGGGTGCTCACCCCGATCGCCACGTTGGACGCGGACGCGGACCGGGCCGCGTGGTCGCGCGCGATGGGCCAGCGCCGCCGGGGCGAAGCGGTGGTGATTGCGCTGCGGCGGGCGTTCTTGCGGCGGCGGGAAACCGTGCCCGCGGCGGCGGCGGCGCATCTGGACCGGCTGCTGCGCTATGAAATGGATCGGCTGACCCCCTTCGCGGCGGCCGATGTGCTGTTCGACCATCGGATCGTCGCCCGCGACCCGGCCAGCGGCGCGCTGACCGTCGACATCGCGGTCGCGCCGAAATCATGGGCTGCCGCCCCGCTCGCGCATTTGGCCGCTTTGGGCATCGCGCCCTCCGCCGTCGAGGCGCCGGATCCCGCCGGAGGCGTCGCGCGCATCGCCATCGCATCCGACGATCAGGCGCGGTCCCGTACTGGGCTTTCCGCGGCCCTCGTTGTTTGCGCGTTGCTGGCGCTGGCGGTGCTGGCGGTCCCATTGCTGCGCCAGTCTTTAGCGCTGGCGGCGGTGGAGGAGCGGTTGGCGGTGCTCAAACCCGCCATGGATCAGGTCGATGCGACGCGGCGGCGGATCGCGGCCGGATCGGCCGGCATGGGGCGGGTCGCGGCGGCGCATGAGCGCGCGGCGGCGGTCCCGCGCCTTTTGGGCGTGCTGACCGATCTGCTGCCCGACGACACCTGGCTCACCAGCCTCGCGCTGCGGCGGGACCGGCTGACGATGGAGGGGCAATCGGCGACGGCGACACGGTTGATCGCGTCGATGGCGGCCGAACCGCATGTGAAAAACCCATCTTTCGCCGCCCCGGTGGTGCGCGCCGAAAGCGGGCGGGACGTGTTCACCATCCAGGCCGGGTTCGAACCCTGACCATGCGCGTCGCGCTACCCACCGGTGTCCGGGGACAGATGCTCGCGCTGGCGATCGCCGCGATCGGCCTCGCGTGCGTGTGGCTCGCGGTGATCCAACCGGTCTGGGATTGGTACGATGAGCGCGCCGAAATGCTGCGCCGCCAGCAGGCCCTCGCGCGCCGGATGGGGGCGCTGGTCGATACGCTGCCCCTGTTGCGCCAACAGGTCGCGGCGGCCGCGGAGGGCGCCAACGGCGCGACGCCGGTGGTGCTGCTGACCGGCGCGACCGATGCGCTCGCGGCCGCGATGCTGCAACAGCGGATCGAGGCGCTGGCGGGGCAGACCGGGGTGCGGGTCGGCACGCAGGAGATCCTGCCGGGACAGCCGGACGCGGAGTTCCGGGCGATCGCCGTCCGCCTGACCGTGACCGCGCCGTACCCCGCTCTGGTTGGCCTGTTGCTGGCCTTGGCGCGATCCGACCTGCCGATGGTCACCGACGAGATCCAGATCCGCGCACCCATTGGCCGAGACCCAGCCCAACCCGTCGAGGCGGGTCTGACCGTCATGTCCTGGCGCGCGGCGCAACCATGAGCCCGCCGGCATGAAGGCGCCCACCGTGTTGACCATCGCCGCCACCGGGCTCGCCATTGCGTTGATGACGCTGTTGTCGTGGCAAATCCTGGGATGGCGCGACGCCCCCGAGGGCACGGCCGCGCCTTTATCCACCCCGCGCGAAGCGACCGGTGTCCCAACCGCTGTTGTGCCTGTGGAGCGCGACGATCTGGGTCTGGTCGCCGCCGCCGTGATCGCGCGCCCGCTGTTCAGCCCCGAGCGGCGTCCGCCATCCGCCACGCGCCCCACGGCACCCGAAAGCCCGCGCGCCGATGAGATGCCGCGATTGAGCGCCGTCATCGTCGGCCCCCGCGACCGCCGCGCGATCTTCATCGGCGCCGACGGCAAATCCCGCGCGGTATCCGAAGGCGACAGCATCGGCGGCATGCGCGTGCGGACCATCGCGCCCGGCGAGGTCACGCTGACAGGTCCCTCCGGCGACCGCGTGGTTCGTCCAGGTCTTGCCCCCAGATCCAATCCAACCGGAAGCGACTCCGGTTCCGCCCCCGACACGATTTTCACCCAAGGAACCGGACGATGACCCGCGCGCGACACTGGCCGATCATGCCGGCCCGCCAACGATTGCCGGCGCGTCTGGCCGCCGCCTCGCTGCTACTGCTGAGCGGGTGCGAGCCGCTGGAACGGCTGAACATCAGCTCGATCACCCCCGCCATCTTCAACGGCCGGCCCTCGGCCGGATCGGCCCGGAGCAACGGGCCCGTGTATCAACCCTCCGGCCGCTCCGCGCAGGTGATTTACGGAACGCCGCGCGCGGGGGCGAGCGAGGCGGCCGAGGCGGGCGGCGCCGAGCAATATTCGCTCGATTTCGCCGATACCGATGTGCGGGAAGCGGTGGCGCAAATTCTCGGCGCGATGCTGCGGACGAATTACAGCATCGATCCGGCGGTGAAGGGCACGGTCACCCTGCGCACCGCGCGGCCGTTGTCCAGCCGTCAGTTGCTGCCGGCCTTGCAGACCATGTTGGGCAGCGTGGGTGCGGTGTTGATCCGGGGCGACGGGCTGTATCGCGTGGTCCCCGCCGCGGCCGCGGGCGGGGCGGGCAGCATCGTGGTGCCGTTACGCTATGTCTCGGCCGAGGATCTGGCCAAGGTGCTGCAACCAGTCGCGGGTGCCGGCACCCGGATCGCCGCCGAAACCAGCCTCAACACCCTACTGGTCAGCGGCGACCCGAGCCAGGTGCAATCGATGGCCGACCTGGTGCGGTCCTTCGATATCGATGCGCTGGCGGGACAATCTTACGCCGTGCTGCCGGTCACCTCGGGCAATGCCAAGGATTTCGCCGACGCGCTGACGGAATCGTTTCGCGGCAAGGCCGGGGCTGGCCTGAGCGGGCTGGTGCGGGTCATTCCGCTGATGCGCATGAACGCCGTGCTGATCGTATCGTCCCAACCGCGCTACATCGAAGCGGCGCAGCGCGTGTTCGGACTGATCGAGCGTGAACGCCGCCGTTCCGTTCGCGTCTGGCACGCGTATTATCTGCAAAACAGCAACGCCAACGACATCGCGCACACGTTGCAGATGGCATTCACTCCGAACAACGTGACCGCGTCGCCGCAACCCTCGCAACAAGCGCGCGGCGGCGGACGCGCCGGAGG
>JAYVXQ010000288.1:0-4626 GCA_043785025.1 Acetobacteraceae bacterium | reverse complement strand
ACAGGCGGGCGGACGATACTTTTCCGCGTCGCGCCGCCAGTGTAAGTTGACGGGACCACCAACAAAGGGAAGTTTACCTATGCGATCCATCACACGGCGCGCGTTCGGCGCGCTGGCCGCCATTCTGGCCAGCGGGGCGGCCTCGGCCGCGGATACGCCCGGCGTCACCGCGACCGAAATTAAAATCGGCAATACCAGCCCTTACAGCGGTCCCGCCTCGACCTATGGCGTGTTGGGCAAGCTGGAGAGTGCGTTTTTCGGCATGATCAACGAACAAGGCGGCATCGCCGGCCGCAAGATCAATTACATTTCGCTGGACGATACCTATAGCCCGCCGAAAACGATGGAGCAGATCCGCCGTTTGGTCGAGGAAGATCAGGTTGCCTTCACGTTCGCGACATTGGGCACGCCGACCAACAGCGCGATCGTGCGCTATATGAACCAAAAGAAGGTGCCGCATCTGTTTCTGGCGACCGGCGCCGATAAATGGGGCGATTACAAAACCAGTCCGTGGACCATTGGCTGGCAGCCCAGTTACCGGACCGAGGCGCAGATTTATGGTAAGTATATTTTGAAGGAGAAGCCGGGTGCGAAAATCGCGTTATTATATCAGAACGATGACTTTGGCAAGGATTATCTTCTCGGTCTGAAGGATGTTCTCGGCGATAAGTTCGACAAGATGGTGACCGTCGCGACGTATGAGGCGACTGACGCGACCATCGACAGTCAGCTCACGACGCTGAAAACCGGCGGTGCCGATGTGCTGGTGGTCGCGGCGTTGCCGAAGATGTCGGCGCAGGCGATCCGTAAGGTGCACGACCTCGCGTGGTCGCCGATGTTCCTGTTGACGAACGTTTCGATCTCGGTTGGCGCGGTGATGATTCCGGCGGGTCCTGAGAACGGCATTGGCGTGATCAGCGCCGCGTTCGTGAAGGATTCCTCCGATCCGTCATGGGCCAACGACGCGGGGATGAACGAATGGCGCGGGTTCATGAACAAATACATGCCCGGCGCCGATCAGGCCGACAACAACTACATCACCGCGTACGCGTTCAGCAAAACGATCATGCAGGTGCTGAAACAATGCGATGGCGATTTCTCACGCGAGAACATCATGAAGCAGGCGAATAATCTGCATGATCTGGATATTCCGGTGCTGCTGCCGGGCATCAAGGTGAACACCTCGCCCACCAATCATCACCCGGTGCGGGCGATGCAACTGGTGAAATGGGACGGCAAGAAATGGGTGCTGTTTGGCGGCGTGATCGAGGGTGAGCCTTCGTAACAAACGGTCAGGCGGGCGTCGCGAGGCGCCCGCTTATTCCCGCGGTCACGTCCAGTGACCGTTGGTATGGTCTTGATTTCGCGCGCCGCCGCCGGCCAACCCGGCGCGCCATACCAGCTGGTATTATTCCACGCAGCCTTCCTCGCGCAACAACTCCTCCACCGCGTCGGGCGGCACATCGGCTGAGGTGAATGCCTCGCCAATTCCGCGCGCCAGCACGAAATGCAAGGCGCCATCGCGCATTTTCTTATCCCGGCGCATATGTCCGATCAGAGTGGCGGCCGAAAACCGGCGGTTCAGGGAGCGTAAATCCGCGGCCATCCCGATATGCGCGATGTGGGAGAGGACGCGGGTCACATCGTCTTTCGTGCAATGACCGAGCTTTTCCGACAAACGGAACGCGAGGCCGAGTCCGATGGCGACACCCTCGCCATGCAACAATCCGCCATCATAACCATATTCAGCTTCCAGGGCGTGTCCGAACGTGTGGCCGAAATTCAACAAAGCGCGGCCGTCATTGGGTTTTTCCTCTCGCTCATCGTCGCCGACCACCGCCGCCTTGAAGGCGCAGGCGCGCAAAATCGCCTCCGCCTGCGCGTCGCGATCGCCGCTGACGACGGCTTTGCCATGCGTTTCGCACCAGGCGAAGAACATTGCGTCGCCGACGAGGCCCGCTTTGGCGATCTCGGCGTACCCAGCGCGCAGTTCGCGCGGCGGCAATGTGGTCAGCGATCCGGTATCCGCGAGCACCATGCGCGGTTGATAGAACGCGCCGACCAGGTTCTTGCCGCGTTTCGTGTTCACGCCGGTTTTGCCACCCACGGAACTATCGACCTGAGCCAGCAACGTCGTCGGGATCTGCACGAAGGGCAGGCCGCGCAACGTCGTCGCCGCCGCGAATCCCGCGAGGTCGCCGACCACCCCGCCACCCAGGGCGATCACGGCGGTCAAACGCTCGACCCGCGCCGCCAGAAGTTGGTCCACGACCGACAGATACGTGTCCATCGACTTGGTCGCCTCGCCGGCGGGGACGATGATCGTGCCGGTCTCGAACCCATTTTCCCGCAACCCCGTCAGCAGGGTCCGCATATGCAGCCGCGCGACATTGGCGTCGGAGACCACGATTGCCCGCTTGCGCGGCAGCACCGGGGCCAGCAGCGCGCCCGCCCGCGCCAGCAAGCCATCGCCGATCACGACGTCATAGCGGACACTGGACAGCACCACCGGCAGAATCCGCGGTGGAACGTAGCGCACCAGGCCGTCGATCACCTGGTTGGTTGTCGTATCCGGCATCTCGTCCCCGCAATCCACGATCACATCGGCTTCGGCATAGATCGGGTATCGCTGCGCCATCAGTCGCGCAAGTGTGGTTTCGTGATCCTTATTGGCCAGCAACGGCCGGTTCTCCCGGCTCGCGACGCGGCGCACCAGGGTTTGCAGCGGGCAGCGCAGCCACACGGACACAGCCCTGTCCCGGGTCGAGGCGCGGGTGGCGGGATCCATGAAGGCGCCGCCGCCATAGGCCAGCACCGCGGGCCCGCCCATCAGCAGGCGGCGGATCACCTTTTTCTCGCCCTCGCGAAAATAGGCTTCGCCGTAACGGGCGAATAATTCGGGAATGGAACAACCCGCCGCCTGTTCGATCTCGGCGTCCGCGTCCAGGAACGGCAGGCCCAGACGCGCGGCCAGGCGCCGTCCGATTGAGGTTTTGCCGGCTCCCATCAGCCCGACCAGCACGATCCGTTGCCCCCGGAGCGACTCGGGGAGCACAAGCGGTGTTGGGCTGGACGAAACGGCATGGGCGGTGTTGCGTGTCATGGCGCGCGAGGCTAGCACATCGGGCGTTGCGCGGGCCACGCCGGTCCCGGGGTTTTCAGGAGTGTCGTCGCGTGAGGGGCCGGGGCCTGTTGATTATTCCGCTGATCCTGCTGCTGGCCTTGCTGGCGGGCCTGGGCTACCTCGGCCTGAACCCGCCGGACCCGGCGACCAAACCGATCGAGCGGACGCTGCCGAACGACAAATTCCAGATTCGCTGAATGCCAAAGGGTCCTGTGCCAGAGGGTCCTGTGCCAAAGGGCCATGTGGCAAAGGCCCCTGTGGCAAAGGGCCGGGTGCCAGGGGGTCGGGTGGCAGGGGGTCGGGTGGCAGGGGGTCGGGTGCCAGAGGGCCGGGTGCCAGGGGGTCTGGATCGCCATATCGAGGCTTTCCTGGAGATGCTCGCGGCCGAGCGCAACGCGGCGCGAAACACGTTGGTGGCGTATCAACGCGATCTGCTGGATTTCGCGGGCTTCGCGGGCACTCGGGGCGAATCGCCTTCCGCCGCCTCCACGCCAACGTTGCGCGCTTACATGGCGAGCCTCGGCGCGGCGGGCCTGAAACCCCGTAGTGCCGCGCGGCGGCTGTCGGCGTTGCGGCAGTTCCATCGGTTTCTGCTGCGCGAATCGATCCGGACGGACGATCCGACCAGCCTGCTCGACGCGCCGAAACCGGGACGAACATTGCCGAAATTCCTGTCGGAGGCCGAGGTGGACGCGCTGCTCGCCGCCGCGTCGCGCCTGCCGGAGCGGCAAGCCGCGGTGGGCGCGGCGATGCTGGAGATCCTCTACGCGACGGGTTTGCGGATCACGGAGCTTCTGTCGCTGCCGCGTGCCGCGCTGTCGGGCGACCAGGCGTTGGTGATGGTGAAGGGCAAGGGCGGCAAGGAACGCATGGTGCCGCTGTCGGACGCGGCGAGGGACGCGGCGGCGGCGCTGATGGCTTTGACGGGTGCCCGTGGCCGCTGGTTGTTTCCCGGCCGCGACCCCGCGCGTCCGCTGACACGGCAGAGTTTTTTTCTGCTGTTGAAACAGATGGCGTTGGAGGCGGGGATCGATCCGGCGCGCGTCTCGCCGCATGTGCTGCGGCATTCGTTTGCCTCGCATTTACTGGCGCGCGGGGCGGATTTACGCAGTTTGCAGATGTTGCTGGGGCATTCCGACATCGCGACGACGCAGATTTACACGCATGTCCTGGCGGAGCGGCTGCGCAAGCTGGTGGAGGCGCATCATCCGTTGGCGCGGCATGGGCTGGTGGAGTGAAGTAAACATTATCACGCCGAGGGAGTGATATTGGCGAGGTTTCAGGTTCTCGGCCGGCCGGCGGGATCGACCCCGGGGGGTCAGGCAATGGCGGTGCGCGGCATCGGTCGCGTGGGGCTTCCGGCTTTGGGTGCCGCGGTTGAGCTCGCGCCGGGTTTGTCGAGCGCGCGGGCTTCTTCGAGCACCGCCAGGGTGTCGCGATAGGCTTGCTGATATTCGGCGAGGTGCGCGATTTCGGCGGGATCGGAGGATCGCGCGGCGGGG
>JAYVXQ010000287.1:0-4628 GCA_043785025.1 Acetobacteraceae bacterium | reverse complement strand
ATCATTCCCCACTTGCCTCGGCGCGGCCGCATCCATAGGTTGAGCCCCTTCCGTCGGGGTGTGGCGCAGCCTGGTAGCGCGCCTGTTTTGGGTACAGGAGGTCGTGGGTTCGAGTCCCGCCGCCCCGACCATTTTTGTTGGAGTGCGTTTCCATGCGGGCCCGTATCTACATGCCGCCGAAGAATGCCATGCAGTCCGGGCGGGCCGGCGCCGACTGGATCCTCAGCTACGACTCCGCCGCCCCCGCGCGGCCCGATGCCCTCATGGGCTGGATCGGCGGCGGCGACACCCAGGCCCAGGTGCGCCTGACTTTTGCGACGAAGGAAGAGGCGATCGCGTATGCTGAGCGCAATGCCATCCCCTACGATCTCGAACTGCCGCGCGAGCGGGTTGTGCGCACCAAAGCCTATGCCGACAATTTCGCCTCCCGACGCCACGAAAACTGGACGCATTGAGCCGCCCCGCCCGTGGCCGTCTACACCGAAGTCACCGATGAGGCGCTGGCGGAGTTCCTGACCGGCTACAACCTCGGCCGTCTCGTCGCTTTTCGCGGTATCGCCGAGGGCGTCGAAAACTCCAACTACGCCCTCAAGACCGGCAACGGCGATTTCATTCTGACTTTGTATGAAAAACGCGTCGATCCCGCCGATCTGCCCTGGTTCCTGGGCCTGATGGAGCATTTGGCGGACCGCCGCATCATCTGCCCCCGGCCGGTGAAAGCGCGCGACGGCCATGCGTTGAAAGTCCTCGCCAGCCGCCACGCCGCCATCACCACCTTCCTCCCCGGCGTCTGGCCGCGCCGCGTCCGGGTCGAGCATTGCGGACCCGTGGGCCAGGCGATGGCGGAGTTACACCTCGCCGGCGCCGACTACGCCCCCAAACGCCGCAACGCGTTGGGTTCGCACGGCTGGCGTCCGCTGCTGGATCGGGCGCGGGCACGCGCGAATGAGGTGCAACCGGACCTCGCCGGCGAACTCGATCAGGCGCTGAACGACGTTCTCGCAAGCTGGCCGGCGGACCTGCCGGAGGGCCATATCCACGCCGACATGTTCCCCGATAACGTTTTCTTCCTGGACGATCACCTGTCCGGCCTGATCGATTTCTATTTCGCCGCCACCGATTTCCTGGCCTATGACGTCGCCGTCGCCCTGAACGCCTGGTGCTTCGAGGCTGATGCCAGCTTCAACATCACCAAGGGACGGGCTTTGCTGACCGCCTATAACGCCGTCCGCCCACTCACCGCCGCTGAACGCGCCAGCCTGCCCGTTCTGTGCCGAGGTGCCGCCATCCGCTTCGCGCTGACCCGCCTTTACGACTGGCTGAACACGCCCGCGGGCGCGCTGGTCACCCGCAAGGACCCCATGGAATACATCCGCCGCCTGCGATTCCACCGCGCCGCCACCGATGAGCACGCTTATGGACTCTGATCCCGTCGTCGAGATCTGGACCGACGGAGGCTGCAAGCCCAATCCTGGGCCGGGCGGCTGGGGCGCGATTTTGAGTTATAAAGGCGTGGTCAAGGAACTCTCGGGCCACGACGCCGCGACCACCAACAACAGGATGGAACTGACCGCCGCCGCGGCCGCGTTGGAGGCGCTGACGAAGCCGAGCACGGTCATCCTTCACACCGACAGCGAATATGTTAGCAACGGCATCACCCGCTGGATGACCGGCTGGGTGCGGAAGAACTGGCGTTCGTCCACCGGCGATCCGGTGAAGAACATGGATTTGTGGCGGCGTTTATTGGCGGCGGAGAAGCCGCACAAGGTCGACTGGCGCTGGGTGCGCGGCCATTCCGGCAACCCAATGAACGAACGGGCGGATGAGTTGGCGACCGCGGCGCGGCGCCGCGCCGAGGCCTGAAAACCGTCTCTGGGATAGGATGCCGCCCTACCGAGGCAATTGACGCGTCACCATCGGACCCGTGACCCCCGATTGCGAACCCGCCTGATGGGTCCAGGGCGAGCCGTTCCCGTCGGTCGTTGCATTTCCGGTCCGCGTATAAGTCCCGTTCTCATTGCCCCGGTTGCCCGACAGCGGCGGCACGGCCCGCGACGCCTGAACCCGCGCGTTCTTCCGGGCCTGATGGCGCACCACCATGCCGGTCACACAGCCCGCCATCGCGCCTTTGACGCCATGCCCCATCGCATGGCCGGCCACCGCGCCCGCCGCGCCGTATTTGAGGCAGCCGCCGGTTTCCGCGCGCGCCGCGCCCGCGGTCACCAACGCTCCGGCCAGCAGCAACGTGGAGGGAAGCATCATCATCCTACGCATGGCGCGACCTTTTAATCTGAAACATGGGATGAACCGAGACGGTACTTTAACAACCGGTCATCCCGGACGGTTGACATCGTCAGAGATACCCGAAGATTGTGACGGGTCGATGGCGGTGCCGCCAAACCGCGCCTCGCGGGTTCCCTGACGCCGCGCCCGATTGAGGACGTTTGGATGAAACGCAATTTTTCGCTGTTCGTGGTCGCGGTCTTGCTCGCGGCGCCCATCGTGCCTGACGTCCAGGCCCAACCGGCATTGCGCGCCGCCGGTCCATCGCCAACTCAAACTCCCAACCCATCCCCCAACGCGCCGTTGGAGCTGACGGCGGCCTGTGGCCACCTCGACGCGCCGTTATGCGCCGCCGTCCTCACCCGTCTCACCACCCGCACCACCCGCACGGGGATCGTCTTAAAGCAAACCACCGCCGCCGACCCCGCCATCGCGGTCTGCGAGGGCCGGATCGCCGCCGCCATCGTCCCGCGCGACGCCATCCCGCCGGATTGCGCCGCCAAAGCCGATATCGTGGGGCGGGCGCTGTTCCCCTGGTATGGCGTGCTGGTGGTTCAGGCGGGCGCGCCGATCCGTCATCTCGACGACATGGCCGCGGCCGAGGTCCCTCGCCGGTTGCTCGCGCCCGCCAACGATCCCACCCTCGCCAACCTGATCCGCGCCAAACCCGCCTGGCAAACGAAAATCGCCATCGCGGAAGGGGACGGCGATACCGCCTTGCGCCGGGTTATCGAAAACTCGGCCGACGCGATGTTTACCGTCAGCGCGCTTGGCGGCTCCGTCATCGCGCGCGTGCTCAGCCTCTCGACCGCCGTGGTCTTCGCCAATATTCACCCGGGGGCCGAGCTGTTTCGCTTCTCCGACGGTCAGGGCCATTGCCTCTACCGCAACGTCGCCCTCGATTTCGGCGGCAAATCCCCGATCACCACCGTCTCGATCGAGGGTGTGCTGCTGTTGGGCCGCGGCTTTCGCGACGCCCGCGCCCGTGGCGGCCCGCGCGCGGCGGACGCCCTGACCGGCGCGATCGAGCAGAGCCAGGCGGGCTTGCTGTCCGACACCAAATCCCCCGCCGACTGGCGGCCCGGAACCGGCGCGTGCAACGATCCGCCGGCCAGAGCGGCTTCCGATCGCGTTGGCTCACGAAACCCGCTCTAAGTATTTGTTTTGGCGGGCATCTTTACCCGGTCAGGTGTGGCACCTGACCGGATGATGCTCTAAAGTGAGGAACTGACCCCGATGGACCCCAAACACCTTCCGTTCGACGCCGACGCGATGCTGGCGGGTTTGGGCGAATGGATCCTGTGCGAGAGCCCGACCTTCGACGCCGCCGCGGTCAACCGCATGATGGACCTCGCCAGCCGATCGCTGATCCTGGCGGGCGCGCGGATCGAGCGGGTCGCGGGCCGCATGGGGTTCGGCGACTGCGTCCGCGCCAGTTTCCCGCATCCGACGCCGCATATTCCCGGCATTCTCGTCATGGGTCATCTGGACACCGTGCATCCGATCGGCACCCTGGCGGCGCTGCCATTCCGGCGCGAGGGCGATAAGGCCTGGGGGCCCGGCATTCTGGACATGAAAGGCGGCGATTATCTGGCGCTGGAGGCGCTGCGCCTTCTGTCCCGCGCCGGCATCGCCACCAAATTGCCGGTCACGGTGCTGTTCACCAGCGATGAGGAAGTCGGTAGCCCGTCCACTCGCGATTTGATCGAGGCGGAGGCTGCCCGCCACAAATATGTGCTAATCCCCGAGCCCGCCCGCCCCGACGGCGGCGTCGTCACCGGCCGCTATGCGATCGCGCGCTTCAATCTGGAGGCGACGGGCGTGCCCTCCCACGCTGGCGCGCGCCTTGCCGAGGGACGCTCGGCGATCCGCGAAATGGCCCGGAAAATCAATGAGATCGAGGATTTGACGACGTCGGACTGCACCTTCAGTGTCGGCGTCATCCATGGCGGCCAGTGGGTGAATTGCGTGACGACATCGTGCACCGGCGAGGCGCTGAGCATGGCCAGGCGTCAGGAAGATCTGGACCGGGGCGTGGCCGCGATGCTGGCGCTGCGGGCGTCCTCGAACGAGGTTCAGTTCAAGGTGACGCGCGGTGTGACGCGGCCGGTGTGGGAGGCGGATGCGCGCGGCATGGCGCTGTACGAGGTCGCGCGCGGCGTCGCGGCGGAGCTTGGGTATCACATCAACCCGCAAAGCTCCGGCGGCGGTTCCGATGGCAATTTCACCGGTGCGATGGGGATCGCGACGCTGGATGGTTTGGGTGTGGCGGGGGGAGGGGCGCACACGCTGGATGAGCATATTATTGTTGAAAGTTTGGCTTATCGCGGGCGGTTGATGGCGGG
>JAYVXQ010000286.1:0-4645 GCA_043785025.1 Acetobacteraceae bacterium | reverse complement strand
CTCTGGCGTCGGTGCGCGATTTCGCCGCCGCGAAAAAATTGCTCGCCACCATCGACACCCGTTGCAAGGCGATCGAAGCTCTGGTGGTGGCCGAGGGGCTTTATGCGGCCGCGCTGAAAACGGCGGAGGAAGAGCTGGCGAAACTGTCCGGGGAGGTTGTCGCGGTCGAAGCCGCGCGCATTGGTCAGAATTTGATCACGCCCGCGAAGGCCGCGGCTGTCCGCTCCGACTATCCCGCCGCGATGAAACTGTTGGAGAAAGTGGCGGGTGAGATTGCCACGGCGGGAACCATCGCCACGGGCGCCAAGGAGTCAGGCAAAGCGCGTGAGGAAGCCAGTGACGGTCTGAAAGGCCCGTTGCCGGGTGCGATCCTCGCCGTCGAGAAATTGCTGCGAGGCCTGCTTGATCATACTGAGGCGGAGGCGATTAAAGACCTGACCGAATCGATTCAAAAAACCATCGAGGCGGTCAAGATCGAACCCGCGCCAGAGGACGCGACGAAACAACTCACCGCGGCGGCGGATCGCTGTGGCGCGGCCCGGACGGCGGCGGATCGGGAGGTGGTGTTCAAAGCCGCGGCGGCGGATGCTTTGTCATCGATTGGCGGGATTTCTGGACGTCCGTTGGTGGACGCGGAATTCAAGGAAACGATGAAATGCATTGAGGATGCCAAGAAGCTCGCCGTCGCGCCTGGGCGCGATTTCCCTGGCGCCACCAAACTGATCGACCAGGCGGTGGCGGCGACGGATAAAGCCATGGCGCTGCTAACGCGCGACTGGTTGTTCGAGGCGATTTTGCTCAAGGCGCAAAACACGATCGATTCGCTAAACGCGCTGAAGCCGAAGAAAAGCGCCACCATCGGCACGCGGGTGGAGGCGCTGCAGGCCAACCGGCTGGACGCGGCGAAAACGCTCGCCGGTCTGCCCAAGCGCGATCACGACGGTGCCGAGAAATTGCTGGAAGGGATCGACGGCGAGTGCAAGGCGTTGGGCATCCGCCGCATGATGAGCAACAAGACCATGCCGATCGACGTGGCGATCAAGGACCTGATGGACCAGCCCGGTGGCATCAAGCAACTGGACGACATGATCGCGGGTATGTCCGATACCACCGATAAGGCGGTCATGGAGGCCGCGATCAAGGTTCGCTTTGGCCTGACCTCGTTCAAGAATATTCAGCCGCCCGGTGATGACGCTGTCGAGGGGACGGGGAAGTCGAAAACGCTGAAGAAGATTTATGAACTTCTGGCCAAGGTTCCTGACAGTCACGCCCGCGACAATCCGAGCCTGGATAAGATCGAGCGGTACAGCGGCAAGAAAGAGGATCTACCGGAACACGCGCGCGGCGCCTCTTACTTCCGGGGCGCGGAGAAGAAGGTCGTGCTGACCTGCGGGCGGGCCGCCGACAATTCGCCGCAACCGCTGCAACGCAATCCGCTGGTGTTGCCGGACGTCGAGCCGGACTGCGAGATGGTGCCGGACACTGAGGTTCCCGCGCCGAAATATTTCGACTGGACAACGTTACATGAGGTTGGCCATGCGATCGACCACAAGAAGCGCTTCATGAACGGCAAGGCCGGCGACAGCAATTTCGGCGGCTGGCAGGAGCACGGTGCCGATGTCGTTCCGGTCGCGAAAGCCGCGGCGAAAACCAGCCGTTTCGACAGCGCGGACGCCGAGAAATATTTGATCGCGTATTTGGTTGGCGGCAATCCGGTGACGCCGGTGCCTCCGGATACCAGCCGTGACTGGGAAGCGTGCCGCGTGGCCGCGGTCGCGTGGTGCGATGACATTCGCGTCGGCAAGGAGATGTGGAAAAACGGCGGTGGATCGTCGTCCCACGCGGTCGATGGGCGGGTTTATCACGAGGCTTATGCCGGCACCTGGGTCAGCTATGACCTCGCGGCGCGGACCAAGGGCATCACCGGGTATCAATTCCGCGCCCCCGGCGAATGGCTATCGGAACTGTATGCCGCGTTCCATTGCGGGAAGCTGAAGAAAAGTCACCCCGCCGCCGCCTGGTTGCAAACGCTCTGAGATCCGCGAGCCACGCTCTGAACCGAAAGCACGATCATGTCCCTGTTCAACTCCGAGATCGTCACTTGTCCCGCCTGTGGGACGCAAAAATCCGCCGATGTGTTCTACAGCATCAACGCCGACCGGCGGCCTGATC
The DNA here is from genome assembly GCA_043785025.1 of Acetobacteraceae bacterium. Lineage (GTDB taxonomy): Bacteria > Pseudomonadota > Alphaproteobacteria > Acetobacterales > Acetobacteraceae > Rhodopila. The sequence goes on along the minus strand of JAYVXQ010000286.1, from coordinate 2,473 downwards.
TGCGCGCGGCGGTGATCGCGCGCACGTTTCAGGTCGAGACCTGCGGCAAATGCGCTGAGGAGTTTCGTATCGATCCGGAGTTCAACTACCTCGACACCGATCGCGGTCAGTGGATCGCCGTGCATCCGCTGACGGCGGCGGGACATTGGGAAACGATCGTCGCCGAGGATCAGGCGGCGTTCGATAAATCTTACGGCCCAGGAGCGTCGGAAGGCGGGCGGGATATTGGGGCAGGCCTGACGGTTCGGGTTGTCTTTGGATGGGCCGCCTTCCGCGAGAAACTCGCCACCGCCGAGGCTGGCCTGGACGATGTCGAACTGGAATTATTGAAGATCGCGATCCTGCGGCGGCAGGACAACGCGCCGTTGTCGGATACGGTCGAACTGCGGCTGGTGGATGCCGCCGCCGGGGATCTGATCCTGTGCTGGCTCGACGCCGTGGCGGATGAGGTGGTCGAGACGATGCTGGTGCCGAAGAAAGCCTATGACGACATCGCCGCGGACGGGACTGGATGGGCGGCGTTGCGCGCGGATCTTGTCGCCAATGCCTATGTCGACATGCAGCGGCTGATGACCTGAAGCGGCTCGGGTTCAGTCGAACGCGTAGGTGAATTCGCTGCCCTCGACGCCGACATGCACCCGCGCGACGGGCTCCCCGGACAGCATCCGGTTCAGCAGCGCGCCGCTGATATCGGGCAGCAGCGTATTGGTGAGGATCGCGTCGATCATCCGCCCGCCGCTCTCAGGTTCGTTGCAGCGGTTGGAGATCAACTGCACGACATCCTCGCCATACGTGAACGGCACGCCGTGCCGGAAGGTGACGCGCGTGGCGATCCGGCCCAATTGCAGGCGGATGATATTGGCCATGACCTCGGGGCTGAGCGGCAGATAGGGGATCACGATCAACCGGCCGAGAAGGGCTGGTGGGAAGACTTTCAACAGCGGTGCACGCAGGGCTTTGGCGATCTCGTCGATATGCGGCATCAGTTCGGGGTCGGCGCACATCGACATCACCAGATCGGTGCCGACATTCGACGTCAGCAGGATCAACGTGTTGCGGAAGTTAATTGAGCGGCCCTCGCCATCCTCCATCACGCCTTTATCGAACACCTGGAAGAAAATCTCGTGCACATCGGGATGCGCTTTCTCGATCTCGTCCAGCAGCACGACGGAGTATGGCTTGCGCCGCACCGCCTCGGTCAGCACGCCGCCCTCGCCGTAGCCGACATAGCCGGGCGGGGCGCCTTTCAGCGTCGAGACGGTATGCGCTTCCTGGAATTCGCTCATGTTGATGGTGATCAGGTTCTGCTCGCCGCCATACAGTGATTCCGCGATCGCCAGAGCCGTCTCGGTTTTGCCGACGCCGGAGGGGCCGCACAGCATGAACACGCCCACTGGTTTCACCGGGTTGTCCAGCCCAGCGCGCGACGTCTGGACCCGGCGGGCGACCATTTTCAGCCCATGATCCTGGCCGACCACGCGTTGCCCAAGTGTCTCGGCCAGCGACATGACCGCCGCCGCCTGATCGCGGACCATCCGGCGCACCGGGATGCCGGTCCAGTCGCCGACGACGGCCGCCACCGCCTGTTCATCGACGCTCAACAGGATCAGCGGATTTTCGCCCTGCAGCGCCGCCATCTCCGTTTGGGCTGCGCGCAATTCGTCGAGCGACAGCGAGTCGGGTTCCGTCGCCTCACGCAATTTGGCCCGCAGCGCCAGGATCTTGTCGGCGCGCGTCCGTTCATCAGCCCACCGCGCTTCCAGTTCGCCCATTGTCGCGCGTTCTTTCTCCAACGCGGCGGTGACCCGCGCGGCGCGCTCAGCGGTGTCGATCCCAACGGCGCCTTCGCGCTGGATGATGCCCTGCTCGATCTCCAGGCCGGAGATGCGGCGCTTGCAATCCTCTAACGCCGGAGGGGTCGCGTGCTGACTGACCGCGACGCGGGCCGCCGCCGTGTCCAGCAGGCTGACCGATTTGTCCGGTAATTGGCGCGCGGGGATGTAGCGATGCGAGAGGCGCACCGCCGCCTCGATCGCCTCATCCAGGATCTGCACCTTGTGATGGAATTCCAACGGCGAGGTAATGCCGCGCATCATGGCGATGGCTTTTTCCTCATCGGGTTCATCGACCTGCACGACCTGAAAGCGGCGGGTCAGCGCGGGGTCCTTTTCAAAGTATTTTTTGTATTCGGCGAAGGTGGTGGCGGCGATCGTGCGCAACGTCCCGCGCGCCAGAGCCGGTTTCAGCAGATTCGCCGCATCCCCGGTCCCCGCCGCGCCGCCGGCGCCGATCAAGGTGTGCGCCTCATCGATGAACAAGATGATCGGTTTGGGTGATGACTGAACCTCATCGATCACCTGCCGCAAGCGGTTCTCGAACTCGCCTTTCATGCTGGCGCCGGCCTGCAACAGGCCGATATCCAGCATCCGCAGGCTGACATCCTTCAGCATCGGCGGCACGTCGCCCTGGGCTA
>JAYVXQ010000285.1:0-4661 GCA_043785025.1 Acetobacteraceae bacterium | reverse complement strand
CGATGCTTTCCAGCCCTCCGCCGAGCGGTCTAGAGTTTCGGGCAAAGGAGGAACGAGGCATGGATTTCACGGGAAAAGTCGCGTTGATCACCGGCGGTGGCGGCGGTATCGGACGGGCCACCGCGCTTGGCTTCGCCCAACGCGGGGCGAAAGTCATGGTCGTCGATCATGATGAGGCGCAGGGCAACGCCAGCGCCGGCATCGTCACGCAACAGGGCGGTCAGGCGACATTCGTCCGCGCCGATGTGACGAAATCCGCGTCGGTTCAGGATTACGTCAAAGCGTGCCTCGACACCTATGGCCGCATCGATTGCTTTTTCAACAACGCGGGGATCGAGGGCAAGGTCGTTCCGACTCAGGACTATGATGAGGATGTGTTCGATCAGGTCATCGCCGTCAATCTGAAAGGCGTGTTTCTGGGGTTGCGGCACGTGCTGCCGGTGATGTTGAAGCAGGGGTCTGGCACGATCGTGAACACGGCCTCGGTCGCCGGTTTGTTCGGCGGGCCGGGGATGCCGGCTTACGTCGCCTCCAAACACGGCGTGTTGGGCTTGACCAAGGTGGCGTCGTCGGATGTCGCGGCGCACGGCATTCGGGTCAACGCCGTGTGTCCCGGCCCGGTGGAGACGCGGATGATGCGGTCGCTGGAATCGCAACGAAATCCGGGCGATCCGGAACTGGTGCACAAAGCCTATAGCGCCTCGATGCCGACCGGACGGTATACCTTGCCCGAGGAAGTCGCGGGCGTGGTGCTGTATCTTTGCTCGGATATCTCGGGCAACGTCACGGGGACGCATATCGTGATCGATGGCGGCCGCTCGGGCTCGGGCGGGCAACCGGCCGCGCGCCGCTGACAGAAGGGAAACGAACCATGCCAGACATCCATGACGTGTTCGACATCATGAGCACCACGCGGTCGATGCGCCGGTTGAAGCCCGATCCGGTGCCGGATGAGTTGATCAAGAAAATCCTGCACGCCGGCCTCGGCGCGGCGAATGGCGGTAACACGCAAAAATGGCGATTCATGGTGATCAAGGATCCCGCCATCAAGAAAGCGGTGCAGGTCTGGTATAAGAAAGCCTTCGATGAGATCGTCGGCCCGCGCTATGCCACCTCGGCCCCGCCGCCCGGCGTGACCGCGCCCAAATATCAGCGCCAGCACGGCGCGGTCGAGTATCTGACCGAGCACTATCACGAAGCCCCGGTCTGGATCGTCGCGTGTCTGGAGGATGGTCCGAACCCGAACCGATCCTCGGGCGCATCGGTTTATCCCGCCGTGCAGAATATGTTGCTGGCCATTCGCGCTTTGGGGTTGGGATCCACTCTGACCACACGGCATCTTCAGTTCGAGAAAGAAACGGAAGCGGCATTGGGTCTGCCGCCGGGGGTGCATTCCTATGCGATCCTGCCGGTCGGTTACCCCATGGGCAAATTCGGACCCACCGGGCGCGGCAAAATGTCCGGGTTCGTGTTCGGCGATCGGTACGGGGAGACATGGGCTCCGGTGAAAGACGATTAATGGCCCGGGTTCCGCAAATTACGGGGCGTGACGACATGCCTGACGGGTCGAAATACATCGCCGATCAGGTTCACGCCGTGTTCGGCGGCATTCGCGGCCCGTTCAGTATTCTGTTGCACAGCCCCGAGCTCGCGGAACGGCTGCTGCCGTTGGTGCCGTTCAACCGGGAAAAGAGCGTGGTGGAGGGGCCGTTGCGCTCGATCGGCATCCTCGCGGCGGTGCGCGAAAAAGACTCCGCCTATGTCTGGGCTGCTCAGACCCGCGCGGCGCGGATGAATGGATTGCGGGAAGACGTGATCGACCTGTTGCGCGCCAAAGGCGATCCAGCCGCGCTGCCGGCCGAGGAACGCGACATCATCGTCTATGCGCGGCAGATCACCTTGGCTGGCAAAGTGGATCAGCCGGTGTTCGACGCCTTGCATCATCGGCACGGAACCAAATGGCTGGTCGAGTTGACCACGTTCATGGGATTTTACTGCGCGCTGTGCGGAGTGACGAACGCGTTTGAGGTTCCGGCGCCGGAGGATGGTGACCGGTTTTAACCGGATCGCGCGCTGGCTTGGCGGGCGCGCGGGACCAAAAGAATACCGGTGCGGATTGAGCCATTCAAATCAGCGCTGGTCTTAGGGAAATATTAACGCCGGGGCGTTATCACGCGGGCATGCCGCATGAGATGGACGCATGACCCTCAGGATGCTCTTCACGATCCCGGCGATCGTCATCCTGTTGACGACCCTCGCCCTCGCGGGGATGGCGGCATCGCATGAATGGGCCGGCATTGGGCGGGGCCGTGTCGCGATCGAGACGGCGGGACGGGCGCGCATCGTGTTCGCGGTTGAGGCGACGTTGAGCAGCGAGCGCTTCGCCACCAACGCCGTCGTCGGCGTGGAACGCCCGATCGACGAAGCATTGATGACGCGGCTGAACCAGTCCCGGCGCGAGGTCGACGTGGCCATCCGCGATCTGCTCGTGGCGTTCCCACCCAGTACTGGGCTGGGGCAGGTGGCGGATTGGGAGCCTGAGGTGTTGATCGCGCGGTTGAGAGAGGCGCGGGCCTCGGTCGATGAATTGCTGGAAAAGGGACGGGCGGATCGGGACATTCACGCTCTGGCGGCGGTGATGCCGCGCCATCTGAAGGCGGCGCGTTTGTTGATCCCGATCATCACCCGCGCCGATGCCGAAATGATCGCGGCGGAACCGGCTCTGGCGGGGATCATCGCGGTCAAACAATTGTCGCTGTCGTTGCGGCTCTATTTGAGTGAGATGGCGGCGACGTGGGTGCCACGATTGATCGCGAGGGAGGCACCGATGGCGGGGGAGGCGCGGACGATCCGGACCAGCCTGGCCAATATCGCGTTTTTGAGCGCGCAGCTGAACCTGTCGCTGTTCGTTTCTGAGCCGACGCAGGCGATCCAGGACGCGGCGGCGGCGTATGTGATACGGGAACGATCGGCCAATGCGATGTTGACCGCCTGGTTGGACGAGGCGCGTATTGGGCTCGATCCGGCGGCGCCCCGGCAGACGATGATCGTTCTGAGTGAGGCGATGAACGCCGTGCGTGTCGCGATGATGGATGAGATCGTCCAGCGGGTCGAAAGCCAGCAGACCGGCCGCTCGCAACACCTCACGTTGGTCCTGGTCATTATTTTCGTCGATCTGGTGATGTTCTTCTGGTCGATGTTTCTGATCTTCTGCCGCCTGTCGGGTCAGCTCGCGACTATCGGCCTGGCGATCCGGCGCATCGCCGCGGGGGATCGCGCCACGCCGGTGGTGATGAAAGCGGTGACCCGGGATTTACAGGAAATGGTGGTGGCGATCGAAACCTTGCGTCAGACGGCGCTGGTCGCCGACGCCACGGTGAACCGCGCCCGTGAGGCCGAGCAACGCCGCCTCGAATCGCTCCATCAGGCCTTGGACTTCGTGCAGGCGACGCGGGAGCCCGCGCGGGAGCTGGAACATGGCATCGCGCGGCTATGCGATGGGATTGACGCGGCGATCGCGCTGGTGACGCCGCCGGATGCCTCGCCCTCGGCGGCTCTCGCCAGCGCCGCCAGCGCCGCCCGTCTGGGGCTCGCGGAATTGCGCGGGCATCCAATGGACTGGGACGCGCCGGCGGGGTGTCCGGAGCAGGAGATCGTCGCGCGCATCCATTCGTTGCGGACTGAGGTCGAGCGGCGGGAGGCCGCCGTGCGCGGGCTCATCCAGCCCAGTTTGGCGGCGTTGAGGGATGTGGGGGGGCAGCAGGGAAGGGGTGAGGTGGAGGGGTTGGGAGACCTGATCAGCGATCAGTTCGAACGGATTGAAGCGGCGGTCGCCTCGGTCGCGTCGATGCGCGCCGCCGCGGCGAAGGCTGAGACGATTCTTCGTGACCTGTCGCTGGAACAGCCCGCCATCGCGGCGTAGGCTGGCCCCGGAAACGAATCGGGGAGGCCGCCATGGCCATCGAACAAAAACCATATCCGCATCCGCATGTGGACAGCGTCTGGCTGGCCAAGGCGCGGGAGGACGTGCTGGAACCCGCTCTGCCGATCATCGACGCGCATCATCATTTGTGGGAACGCGCGTCGGGGGTTTATCTGGTTCCCGAGCTGACCGCCGATCTGGCCGCCGGTCATGACATACGCGCGACGGTTTTCATTCAGTGCGGATACGGCTATCGCGCCGACGGGCCGGCGGAGCTGCGCCCGGTCGGTGAGACCGAAACGATCGTCCGGATCAGCGAAGGCGCGCGTCCCGGCATTACCGCGGGGATCGTCGGATATTGCGATTTCCGGCTTGGGGACAAGGTCGAGGCGGTGTTGGAGGCGCATGTCGCGGCGGGCAAGGGACGGTTTCGCGGCATCCGGCAAAGCGCTGGGTGGGATCCGGCGATTTTGACTCAGACGTCGGCTCCGGCGGAGCCTGGTTTGCTCGCCGATCCCGCGTTCCGGGCGGGTCTGGCGCGGTTGGGGCGGTTCGGCCTGTCCTATGAGAGTTCGTTGTATCATCCGCAACTGCCGGAACTCGCGGCGCTGGCGCGGGCGCTGCCGGATCAGCCGATGCTGGCCAATCACTGCGGCGGCTATATCGCCATTGGGCCGCATGGCGACGATCTGAATGAAACCTTCATCCGTTGGCGCGCGGGACTGCGGGAGCTGGCGGC
>JAYVXQ010000284.1:0-4667 GCA_043785025.1 Acetobacteraceae bacterium | reverse complement strand
GCGCGGAGGACGTAAGAGGGCTCGATTTCGGCGGAGGAACAGGCGGAGCCGGTGGAGACGCACAGATCCGGCATGCGGGCCAGCATGGCGGCGGCGGTTTCGCGGGGGAAGGTGATGTTGAGATTGCCGGGGATTCGCGACGTGAGGGACCCGTTGATGATCAGGTCCGGGATCGCGGCACGGAGTTTTTCCAACAATCGGTCGCGGAGGCCCGCGATGCGGATCGCGTCGTCCTGCATATCGGCGGCGGCGAGGCGGCAGGCTTCGCCCAAACCGACGATCAAGGGGGCGGCGAGGGTGCCGCTGCGGACCCCCCTCTCCTGCCCGCCACCGGAAAACAGGGCGGCGACACGGGCGCGCGGGCGGCGGCGGAGGAACAGCGCGCCGATCCCCTTGGGGCCGTAAATTTTATGGCCGCTGACCGAGGCGAGATCGATTTTCGCCGCCGTCAGGTCCAGCGGGATTTTCCCGGCGGCCTGGGCGATGTCGGAGTGGAACAGCGCGCCCGCCGCCTTGGCGATCGCGGCGAGGCCAGCGATGTCCTGAATGACACCGGTTTCGTTGTTCACCGCCATGACGCTGACCAGCAAAGTTGGCGTTTTCAGCGCCTCGATCAGGACATCGGGGTCGAGCAGACCGTCAGGGCGGACCGGCAAAAAAACCGGCTCGAACCCCTCGTGGCGCAGGTCCGCGACCGATTCCAGCACGCATTTGTGCTCGGTGGCGACGGTGATGATGCGTTTGCGCGCCTCGACGTCGGGGGTGCCATGGAGTCGCGCGTGACGGGCGGCACCCTTGATGGCGATATTGTTGCTTTCGGTCGCGCCCGAGGTGAAGACGATCTCGCGCGGGTCGGCGCCAAGCAGAGCGGCGACCTGCTCGCGGGCGGTCTCCACGGCGGCTTCGGCGGCGCGGCCCATGACGTGCTCGACGCTGGCGGGGTTGGCGTAGTGTTCGGTGAACCAGGGCATCATGACGGCGGCGACGCGGGGGTCGCAGCGGGTGGTCGCCTGATTGTCCAGATAGACCGGCTGATTGGGACGGGAAGGGGCTTCGATCATAGGTATAATGTTATGGGGTCAGGATGTGGCGTGAACCAGGGGCCGCGTCATCCGGGCCGCCATGCGCGCGTAGGACGCGGCGAAGGCGTCGATCGCCGCCTCGGTCACGTTCCAGGGAAGCGAGACGCGAATCGCCTCGCCGGCCAGGGGACCCAAACCCATCGCGGTCAGCACATGGCTGGTTTGCACTTTTCCCGAGCTGCACGCGGCCCCCGCGCTGACGGCGATGCCGTCGAGGTCGAGGGCGATCACCTGGCGGTTCGCCGACACCCCTGGTAAGGCGATGGATAGTGTGTTCGGCAAACGGGGGGCACCGGATCCACACACGATCGCCCCGCTTGCGACGGCGGCGCGTTCGGCGCGGTCGCGAAGGGCCTCGATCGCGGTTTGATCGGTTAGCGGGCCACACACGGCGGCGAATCCGGCGATCGCGATCAGCGCATGGGTGCCGCCGCGCCGGCCCAATTCCTGGCCGCCGCCTGCGATCAGGGGCGTGATCGCGCTGTGTTCGGGGCTCAGCAACAGCGCGCCGATCCCCGCCGGACCACCCATTTTATGCGCGGATAGCGCCAAGGAATGGCAGCCCAACGCGCGGAGATCGACCGGCAGGCGGCCCGCGCTCTGCGCCGCGTCGACGTGCAGCGTGGCGCCATGGGCGCGGCACAAAGCGGCGGCCTCGGCGATCGGCTGGATGGCGCCGGTTTCGTTATTCGCATGCATCAGACAGACGAAGGCGCGCGGGTTGACGCTGAGCCAGCGCCGCAGATGGTCGAGATCGGCGATCCCATGCCGGTCGACGGGCAGGATCGCGGTGTCCGGCGGAACGGCGGCGCGGATGGCGTCGTGTTCGGTGGCGCCGATCAACACCGGACGGCCTGTCCCGAAGGCGTGGGTGCTTAAGGCGTGGGTGCTTAAGCCGTGGGTGCTTAAGCCGTGGGGGCTTAAGGCGAGGGTCCCGAAGGCGTGGGCCCCGAAGGCGTGGGCCCCGAACGCGTGAACCGCCGTAACGTCAGCCTCGGTCCCTCCCGACGTGAACACCAGATCTTGGGCGCGGGCGCCGAACCGGCCAGCGATGCGTTCGCGCGCGTCCTCGACGACCCGCCGCGCGGCCCGTCCGGGGGCGTGGACCGAGGACGGATTGCCGGTGACCGCGAACGCCGCCGTCATCGCCGCTGTCGCCTCGGGGCGCGGCGGTTCGGTGGCATTGGCGTCGAGGTAGTGCATCCTATCGCACCGCAACCGGCGTCCGTGCCCGGACCGGCGGGACGGCGCGGCCGCGCACCTGGCCGAGAACGACGTCGGCGAGACTGACATGGTCGAGAAACAGGCTGATTTGCTGGCCGAGCTCAGCCCAGAGATCGTGGGTTTGACATCGCGCGGTCATTTGATTCGGCAAAGCGAGGCAGGAGCGTGTTTCCGCGTCGCAGCGCGTCGCGCGGATCGGTTCATCGACCGCGCCGATAATGGCGGCGATGGAAATGCGATCGGACCCGCGCGCGAGGCGATAGCCGCCGCCGGGACCGCGCGCTGACGCCACGAGACCGGCTTTGCGCAGCCTGGCGAATAACTGCTCAAGGTACGACAGACTCAATTGCTGGCTCGCGGCGATTTCCGCCAAACACACCGGTCCACACTCGCATCCGAGGGATTGGCGCGACGCGAGATCGACCATGGCCATGACCGCATAGCGGCCGCGCGTGGATAGTTGCATCAGTTACTCCGCCGCCGTTTGCCTGAGCTGATTGTTCGAGGACGTGTTCAAAGCGGATGGCGCCAAAGCGGATGGCGCCCCGGGGGAAGGCGCCCCGGGGGAAGGCGATTGCGCGGCCTGCACGCGCGCGATTCGCGCTTCGAGCGCGGTCATCTCGGCGCGCAGGTTCTGGAAATCGCGCAGCAGCGGGTCGAGGCTGTCGTCACAGGGCATGCCGTAGGGATCGAAATCGGCGGTCTCCGGCGTCGTCTTGCGCTCGACGGGCCGTGCCGGGACACCGACGACGGTTGTGTCGGCGGGCACCGGATCAACCACGACGGCGTTGGAGCCGATCCGCGCGTTGTCGCCGACCGTGATGGGGCCGAGGACCTTCGCGCCGGCGCCGATGATGACGTTGTTGCCGATGGTGGGGTGGCGCTTGCCGCCGCTGGTGCGCGCGACCCCGAGCGTCACCTGATGATAAAAGTAGCAATCATCGCCCACCTCGGCGGTTTCACCGATGACGACTCCCATGCCGTGGTCGATCACGAGGCGGCGGCCGATGATGGCGGCGGGGTGAATTTCGATCCCGGTCAACCAACGCGATAGGTGTGACGAAAACCTCCCCAAAAAATAGAGGTTATGAGTCCACAGCCAATGCGAAACGCGATGCCACATGACGGCATGCACGCCAGGGTAGCAGAACAGGACTTCAAGATCGGATCGCGCGGCTGGGTCGCGCTCCCGATAGGTCCGGATGGTCTCACGCAATAACATGTTTGCCATGCGACATTTCCATTATGATTCCTGGTAAGGTTTGTCATATACTGCGCCAACGCCGGGGCTGCCTGGCTGACCAATCTCCGGTGGGATCCGGTTTCAGGATCCTGATCCTCGGTGATCGGTCAGCGAGTCTGCCCTGGAACTCGGTTCAACGGGGAACCAGGTACTAATAAGGAAGGACGTAACCGGACCCATATCCGCCAAACAACGTCGAGACGCTAAAATACCCGACTCTGGGAGTCAACTATGGTCTATAGGGACCGCGGTTGATGGGTTCAGCGCCAGCGGCACGGCAGGATGGGTTTTCACGGTTTATGCAAGAACACACACGGGCCAAAACGACCAGGCCAATTGGGGCCGGAGGCGACGCGCGGATCACGGGGATCCACGTGGGCGACTGTCCGGATCGCACTAGAGAACAGGTTATATATTGCCATGCCAGAGGTGATGTTCGCCGGCCCAGACGGCCGTTTGGAAGGCCGTTACCATCATTCCAAAGACCCCGGAGCCCCGGTGGCGCTGATCCTGCATCCGCATCCGCTGCACGGCGGGACGATGAACAACCGAATCGCGTTCACCATGTACCAATCGTTCATGCGCCTGGGGTGCTCGGTGATGCGCTTCAATTTCCGCGGCGTCGGCCGCAGCCAGGGACGCTATGACGGGGGGATCGGCGAAATCTCCGACGCCGCCGCGGCGCTCGATTGGATGCAGGCCGTTAACCCCGGCCATGGCGGGATCTGGATCGCCGGATACTCCTTCGGCGCCTTCGTCGGCATGCAACTGCTGATGCGCCGCCCCGAGGTGTCCGGCTGGGTCAGTGTCGCACCCCCCGCCAATCACTATGATTTCGGCTTCCTCGCCCCCTGCCCCTGCGGCGGTCTGCTGCTGCATGGCGATGGCGATGAGCTGGTGCCGGAACCCGCCGTGCGGAAACTGGTCGATAAACTCAACACCCAAAAGAACGTCCACGTCGACTACCGCGTGTTCGAGGGCGCCGATCATGTCTTCGCGTCCCACGCCGATCAGGTGTCGGACGCGGTGGAAGACTTTTGTGGCAAGACGATCGCCCGCCGGCAACTGGCCCTCGCGGCCGATTGATCGCGACGTTCCTGGACAGTGAAACCGGGTGG
>JAYVXQ010000283.1:0-4676 GCA_043785025.1 Acetobacteraceae bacterium | reverse complement strand
GGCCCAGGGCGTTGTTGAGATACCAGATCATTTTGATGGCGGAGTCGTTGGCCTCGGAGCCGGAGTTGGCGAAGAACACCTTGCTCATGGGGACCGGCGCGCGCTCGATCAGCATTTCCGCGAGATCGACCATGGGTTCGTGCGATTTCGCGGCGAAGGCGTGGTAGAAGGGCAGCTTGCGCATTTGCGTCGCGGCGGCCTGCACCAAACGCTCATTGTCAAAGCCCAGAGAGGCGCACCAGAGTCCGGCGACAGCCTCGATATATTCCTTGCCGGTGTCGTCCCAGACGCGGACCCCTTTGCCGCGGGTCATGACGATGGGGCCTACTTCGAGATGCGTTTTCAGGTCGGTGTAGGGATGCAGCACGTTGGCGATGTCGCGCGCGGCGGTGGAATTGGCGCCAAACGGGGGAGGCGGGGCCATGGCGGAACTCTCCTTAATTGGTATACGCGCACGTAGAACGCGGGAATTGGTATACGCGCGCATAGAACGCGGGGTTGGTATGCGCGAGCATAGACCGGGGGCGCGGTGAAGGCCACAACTTGACCATTGGGCGCGCGCGGTGTGACGTCGCGACAGGGAGGACACAGGATGCCAGTCGATCCACAAATACAGGCGCTGTTGGATTTACGCGCGGCTTTGCCGCCGATGCACACGCTGCCGGTGGCCGAGGCGCGGCTGCAAATGGCGGCGCGGGATATTCCGGGGTTGCGCAAGCCGGCGATCGGGACCGTGGTCGATCGCGATATGCAGGGCCCAGGGGGATCGATGGCGCTGCGGGTTTATACGCCGATTGGCGAGGGTCCGTTTCCGTTGATGGTGTTTTTCCATGGCAGCGGGTTCGTGCTGTGCAGCCTGGATACGCATGATGGCATGTGCCGGAACCTGTGCGCGGGGGCGCGCTGCGTCGTCGTGTCGGTGGATTATCGTTTGGCACCCGAGCATAAATTTCCCGCCGCCCCCGATGATTGTCTGGCGGCGGCGCGATGGGCGGCGGCGAATGCCTCGGCGTTGAACGCGGATCCCACGCGGATCATGGTGGCGGGGGACAGCGCGGGGGGGAATTTGGCGGCGGTGACGGCGTTGCGGATCCGTGACGAGGGCGGGCCGGCATTGGTGGGGCAAATGTTGATCTATCCGGTGACGGATTATTACCAGCCGGGCACGCCGTCGATGACGGAAAACGCCGAGGGCTTTGGATTGACGCGCGCGGGGATGATCTGGTTCTGGGATCATTACGTACGCTCGCCGGCGGATGGGGTGCATCCGCACGCCGCACCGTTGCGGGCGGCGACATTGGCGGGCTTGCCGTCCGCTCTCGTGGTGACGGCGGAATACGATCCGTTACGTGATGAAGGAGAATATTACGCGGAGGCGTTGCGTAACGTTGGCGTGGCGGTGGAAATGAAGCGGTGGCCCGGCGTCAATCACGGGTTTTTCTTTTTTCCGGGCATTGTCGATACGGCGACGCGCGCCACGGATGAGGCGTGCGCATGGGCCCGGAGGATATTTGGGAATTGAGCGGGGCGGCCTGACACGTTTACCGTGTCAGGCCTGTCTCCGATATCAGCGCGGTTTCCGATCGCGTTGGCTCACGGAACCCGCTCTGATCACTGGTTTGGGCGAGCATCTTTATCCGACCAGGTGTATTTACCTGATCGGTTGATGCTCTAGCGCCAGTCGCGGCGCCAGCCACGGCGGTAGTATCCGGGACGGCGGTAATAGCCGCGCCGGTAATAGCCGGGACGGCGGACGATGACGGGCGGTGCGGCGACGAGCAGCGGCGGCGCGACGTAAGCCGGAGCCACGTAAGCGGGCCGCACTGGTTCGACGATGCAGGCCGACAGGCTGAGCAGGCATCCCAGTCCGATCGCCCCGTTCAGGAAAAATGATTTCATCTGATGTCCTTACGCTGTCAGCGCGGTGCCTCGCGCGGGGTGAAACGATAGCAGGCGGGCGAAGCGACGGCGAGGTCGCTTGCCAATCGGCGGCGGGCCAGGATAGCTGTGATTGTGTGACAGGGAGATATGGCATGAATATGTTCGATTTGACCGGTAAGGTGGCGGTGATCACCGGCGGCAATGGCGGCATCGGTTTGGGCATGGCCGAGGGCATCGCGTCATTGGGTGCGGATATCGTGATATCCGGTCGTAACGAAGGCAAGGCGGTCGCGGCGCTGACGGCATTGCGGGCCCTGGGTGTGAAGGCGGAGTTCGTCGCCGCCGACGTCACCAAAAAAACCGCGTGCCAGGCCTTGTTCGATCAGGCGGAGACACTGTTCGGCCGCGTCGATATCCTGGTCAATAACGCGGGCATGTCGATCCGGAAAATGCCGCAGGACCTGACGGAAGACGAGTGGCATCAGGTGATCGACACGAATTTGACCAGCGCGTTTTTGTGCTCGCAGATCGCCTATCACGCGATGAAAAAAGTCGGCGGCGGCAAGATGATCAATATCGGCTCGATGATGTCGCTGTTCGGCGCGCCTTATGCGACGCCCTATGCCAGTTCCAAGGGCGGCATCGTGCAGATGACCCGGGCGATGGCGACGGCATGGGCCAAGGACAATATCCAGGTGAACGCGGTGCTGCCGGGTTGGATCGATACCGATCTGACGAAGCGGGCGCGCCAGCAGCTCACGAGTCTGCATGACAGCGTCGAGAAGCGCACGCCGGAGGGGCGGTGGGGCACGCCGCGCGACATGTCGGGAGTGGCGGCGTTTTTGGCGTCCTCGGCGTCGAATTTCGTGACGGGGACGGCGATTCCCGTGGATGGCGGGTTTTCGATCGGGATGTGACGCCGGGTTTATTCGGGAACCGGAACGCGTTCCGAAGGGGCCTGCTCGCGCTGAAAAACGCCTCGCGTTTGCCGTCGTGGCGAAATGGCTCCAGGGCGGTTTCCAATCGCGTGGCTCACGCAACCCGCTCCGCGTATTCGTTTGAGCGAGCATCATCATCGGGCCAGGTGTTCCACCTGATCGGATGATGCTCTAGCGTGCGCGCATCGCCGGTGAACCGCGTTGGGGCCGGGATCGAGGGAGAGTTACAATGTCGGAATCATTGCCGGTCATGGCCCAGAAGGGCTCCTATAAAATCGAGGTCGAGGCCGGGAAAGCCTATTGGTGGTGCGCCTGCGGGAAAAGCGGCAAGCAGCCGTTTTGCGATGGGTCGCATAAGGGCACGGCGTTCGCGCCGATGAAGTTCGAGGCGGATCAGGCCGGCACGGTTTCATTCTGTGGTTGTAAGCAAACCGGTAAGGCGCCGCGCTGCGACGGCAGTCATAACAAGCTGCCGTGACCGGATGAAAGTGGCCCGATCACGCTTTCGACGCGCGTAACGAACACGAAAGCGGCAGCCAGGGGTGGTCGGGCCAGGCGTGCTCGTTCGGCGCGCGCTCCACCAAATTGGTGAACATTCGCCAGACGATGCTGTCATGTTCCAGGAACTGGTCGATGCGCAGGCCGGCCTGGATCAGCGCCATGAGAATGTCGCTGATGGGATGCAGGAACTCGATCGTGCGGCTGTTGCGCAAAATGGCGGCGGGGTCGGCGTAGTCGTCGGAGCGGTTTTCCTCGATCCCGGCGCGACCCAGATAGGGTGTGGACCATCCTGGGCGGCCGTCGGGCGTGGCGTTGGCGCTGTCGAAGACGTACGCGGCGGGATGGGCGTCGGCGAATGCGAGGTAGCCGCCGGGTTTGAGGCAGGATGCGACCACCCCAGCCCATGCGAAGACGTCGGGCAGCCAACACAGCGCGCCCCAACTGACGAAGACGCGGTCGAATTGCGCCCGTGCGGGGATGGCGGTGGCGGCGTCGTAGACATCGGCGCGGATGAAAGTCGCGCGATCCGCCAGCCCAAGCTCGACCGCGAGGTGGTTGGCGGCGTCGATCGCGGGTTGCGAAAAGTCGAGACCCGTGACGGTGGCACCCTGTCGCGCGAGGGTCAATGTATCTTTTCCGAAATGACATTGCAGGTGCAGGACGCTCAGGCCCTTGACCGGACCGAGGCGCGCCTCGGCGATCGGGTCCAGCCGTTCGGTGCCCGCGCGCAATCGTGTCAGATCATAATGAAGTGGGGCGGCGAGATGGATCGGCACCCGCTCATCCCAGTTCGCCTGGTTCAGGGCGCGCCAATTGGGCGGGATGGTCATGCCAGAGGTCTCCGGTTGGGTGCGGAAGGAGGGTTCAGGCGCCGGCCGCCGGCGATGTCCGTTCCTCGCGTTTCACCGCCTGCCAGGCGGCTTCCATCGCTGACAGCGTCTCATTGTTCAGGTCGCGGCCGGCCGCCGCGAACGTGTGTTCCATCGCGTTGAAGCGGCGGGAGAATTTATCGTTGGCGTGGCGCAGGCAGGTTTCGGGGTCGAGGTTCAGTTTACGGGCGAGGTTGGCGAGGACGAACAGCATGTCGCCGACCTCATCGGTCAGGCGGTCCGGATCGGCCATGGGCAGTTCGGCTTTCAGTTCGGCGATTTCCTCATTGAGTTTGTCCAGCACGGCGGCGGCGTCGGGCCAGTCGAAGCCGACGCGCGCGGCGCGTTTGGTGAGTTTTTCGGCCCGGGTCAAAGCGGGCAGGCCGATGGGCACGCCGGCGAGGGTGCCGGTTTCGTGACGGGCGGCGCGCTCGGCCGATTTCTGGGCTTCCCAGGCGGCGGTTTGCGCGTGGCTGTCGCGTTCGGG
>JAYVXQ010000282.1:0-4703 GCA_043785025.1 Acetobacteraceae bacterium | reverse complement strand
CGCACCAGCGCCATCCGCGCCGAGCGTTCCGCCACCGACAAAGGGTCCAACCGATCAATCATTCCAACCCTGTTCGTCACGAATCGTATCCCCCCGTGTTGCACCGCCGGGGAACCCCTGCTAGAGCCTCGCGGCCGGTTCGGGCCGGCAACTCCCGTTCATGCCCGCGCATTTGCGCGCGTGGCCAGAAAAATGGAAACGCACGTGGCGTCTGAAGCTACGACCATCGCGAAAGGCGGCGGCCTTGCCGACCGCTACGCCGCCGCGCTCTACGCGCATGCCGATGAAACCGGCGCCCTCGACACCGTCGTCTCGGAAATGTGGTCGTTGGGCTATTTAATTGATAACACCCCGGACTTCCGCCGGCTGATCGAATCGCCCCTGATCGATGTGGCCCAGGCGACCAAGGCCGTGCTGGCGGTGCTGGAACAGCAGGGGTTCAGCAAGCAGGTCCGCGATTTCTCCGGCGTCGTCGCCGCCAACCGCCGTCTGCGCGCGCTGCGTGACATCGTGACCGCCTTCGCCACGTTGGTCGCCGACCGCCGCGGCATCATCACCGTGCATGTCGCCTCCGCCATCCCCATGCTCGACCGCCAGCGCCACCAACTGCGCGCCCGCCTGATCGAGTCCGGCTATGGCAACGTCAATATACAAGAGCAGGTCCAGCCGGATCTGTTGGGCGGTCTGGTCATCCGGATCGGCGCCCGCCTTTACGACACCAGTTTGAAATCCCGGCTGCAACGCCTGCAGTACGCGATGAAGGGAGCCGCCTGAGATGGAGATCCGTCCCGCCGAGATCTCGGAGATTCTGAAAAAACAGATCGCCGCGTTCGACACCGAGGCCAATGTCGCTGAAACCGGACAGGTTCTGTCGGTCGGCGACGGTATCGCCCGCGTGTTCGGCCTGCAGAACGTGATGGCCGGGGAGATGGTGGAATTCCCCACCGCCGGCCTGCGCGGCATGGCGCTGAACCTGGAAACCGACAATGTCGGCGTCGTGATTTTCGGCGATGACCGCTCGATCCGCGAGGGCGACACCGTCTCGCGCACCGGCGCCATCGTCGACGTCCCCGCCGGCATGGGCTTGTTGGGCCGCGTGGTCGACGGGCTCGGCAATCCGATCGACGGCAAGGGTCCGCTGACCAACGTCACGCGCATGCGGGTCGAGGTGAAAGCCCCCGGCATCATTCCGCGCAAATCGGTGCACGAGCCGATGCAGACCGGCTTGAAGGCCATTGACGCTTTGATCCCCGTCGGCCGCGGCCAGCGCGAGCTGATCATCGGCGATCGCCAGACCGGCAAAACCGCCGTCATCATCGATACGATCCTGAACCAGAAAACCGTCAACGCCGGCACGGACGAGAGCAAGAAGCTCTATTGCATCTACGTCGCGATCGGCCAGAAGCGTTCGACCGTCGCACAGCTGGTGCGCGAGCTCGAGGAAAACGGCGCGATGGAATATTCCATCGTGGTCGCCGCCACCGCCTCCGATCCCGCGCCGATGCAGTTCCTCGCACCGTATACCGGCTGCACCATGGGCGAGTATTTCCGCGACAACGGCAAGCATGCCCTGATTTGCTACGACGATCTGTCCAAGCAGGCGGTCGCTTATCGCCAGATGTCGCTGCTGCTGCGCCGTCCGCCGGGCCGCGAGGCCTATCCGGGCGACGTATTCTATCTGCATTCGCGTTTGCTGGAACGCGCCGCGAAAATGAACGACGCTTTGGGTGGCGGCTCGCTGACCGCGCTGCCGGTGATCGAGACGCAGGCGGGCGACGTGTCCGCCTACATCCCGACCAACGTCATTTCGATCACCGACGGCCAGATCTTTCTGGAAACCGAGTTGTTCTTCCGCGGCATCCGTCCCGCCGTGAACGTCGGCCTCTCGGTCTCCCGCGTGGGCTCCGCCGCGCAAATCCGCGCGATGAAGAAGGTCGCGGGCAGCATCAAACTGGAACTGGCGCAGTACCGCGAAATGGCCGCCTTCGCGCAATTCGCCTCCGACCTCGACGCCTCGACACAGCAACTGCTGGCGCGCGGCGCGCGGCTGACCGAGTTGTTGAAACAGCCGCAATACCGCCCGCTGCCGATCGAGGAGCAGGTGGTCGCGATCTTCGCCGGCGTGCGCGGCTATCTCGACAAGATTCAGATCAACCGCATCGGCGCTTACGAGGCGGGCCTGATCACCGAGCTGAAGTCGAAAGATCCGTCCATCATGAACGCGATCCGGACCGATTCCGATCTGAAGCCGGAGACCGAGAAGAAACTGATCGCCTTCATGGATAATTTCTCGAAGTCGTTCGTCTAGGGGTCATCCCATGCCAAGTTTGAAGGCCCTGCGGATGCGGATCAACAGCGTCAAATCGACGCAGAAGATCACGTCCGCGATGAAGATGGTGGCGGCGTCGAAATTGCGCCGCGCGCAACAGCAGGCCGAGGCGGCGCGTCCCTACGCGATCCGTATGGCGCGCATTCTGAACACGCTCGCGGCCTCAGTCGCGGACTCGCCCTCCGCGCCCGCGTTACTGGCCGGAACCGGGAATGATCAGGTGCATCTGCTGATCGTCGTCACCGCCGATCGCGGTCTCGCCGGCGCTTTCAACTCCAGCATCGGCCGCGCCGCCCGCACCCGGGCGCGCGCGTTGGAGGCGCAGGGCAAAACCGTCAAGATCCTCGCCGTTGGCCGGAAGGGCCGCGACTATTTGCGCCGCGAACTGGCCAGCCGGATCGTCGGCGACGTCACCTATGCCGGCAAACGCCGCATCGACTACACCGACGCCGAATCGCTGGCCAACCGCATCTCCGCGATGCTGGATAATGGTGAGTTCGACGTCGCCACCTTGATCTATAACCGCTTCCAATCGGTGATCGCTCAGGTTGTGACGGAACAGCAACTGATCCCCGCCCCGCCGCCCGCGATTGACAGCACGCAGGACGCCAACGCGGCGGTGCCGGAGTTCGAGCCGGATGAGGAGACCATCCTCCGCCGTCTGCTGCCCCAGGCGTTGGCGGTGCAAACCTACACCGCGCTGCTGGAAAGCGCCGCCGGCGAGCATGGCGCGCGCATGACCGCGATGGACAACGCGACGCGCAACGCGGGTGACATGATCAAGCGGCTCACGCTGAACTATAATCGGGCCCGCCAGGCCAACATCACCAGAGAATTGATCGAGATCATCTCGGGCGCCGAAGCGCTCTGATCTCCCACGCAAAGGATCGCACCATGGCCAGCAACATCGTCGGACGCGTAACCCAGGTATTGGGCGCCGTCGTGGACGTTCAGTTCCCCGGCGAACTGCCCTTCATCCAGAACGCTTTGCGCTGCAAGATCGACGACCGTACCCTCGTCCTCGAAGTCGCGCAGGAATTGGGCGAGCGCACGGTGCGCTGCATCGCCATGGACAGCACCGACGGCATGGTCCGCGGCCAGGAAGTCGTCGACACCGGCGCCCCCATTCAGGTCCCCGTTGGTCCCGGCACCCTCGGGCGCATCATGAATGTGATCGGGGAGCCGATCGACGAAAAAGGCCCGATCGTCGCCACCAAATACATGCCGATCCACCGCGAGGCGCCCTCGTTCGAGGAACAGGCGACCTCGGCCGAGATCCTGGTGACCGGCATCAAGGTCGTCGATTTGCTCGCTCCGTACCTGAAAGGCGGCAAGATCGGCCTGTTCGGCGGTGCCGGCGTCGGCAAGACCGTGCTCATTCAGGAACTGATCAACAACATCGCCAAAGCCCATGGCGGCGTGTCGGTCTTCGCGGGCGTCGGCGAGCGCACGCGTGAAGGCAACGATCTCTATCACGAAATGATCGAGGCCGACGTGATCAAGATGGATAAGGAGCATAACCTGCTCCCCGGCTCCAAGGTCGCGCTGATGTATGGCCAGATGAACGAGCCGCCCGGTGCGCGCGCCCGCGTCGGCCTGTCCGGTCTGACCATGGCCGAATATTTCCGTGATGACGAAGGCCAGGACGTGTTGTTCTTCGTCGACAACATCTTCCGTTTCACCCAGGCTGGCGCCGAAGTGTCAGCACTTCTGGGCCGCATCCCCTCCGCCGTGGGTTATCAGCCGACGCTGGCGACCGACATGGGCGCGCTGCAGGAACGGATCACCTCGACGAAAAAGGGCTCCATCACCTCGGTGCAGGCGATCTACGTGCCCGCCGACGATTTGACCGATCCGGCGCCCGCGACGTCCTTCGCCCATTTGGACGCGACCACCGTGCTGTCGCGCCAGATCGCCGAGTTGGGCATTTATCCGGCGGTTGATCCGCTCGATTCAACCTCGCGCTCGCTGGACCCGCGCATCGTCGGTGAGGAACATTACCAGGTCGCCCGCCGCACCCAGGAAATTCTGCAGACCTACAAGTCGCTGCAGGACATCATCGCCATTCTGGGCATGGATGAGCTGTCGGAAGAGGATAAGCTGACCGTTGCCCGCGCCCGCAAGATCCAGCGCTTTCTGTCGCAGCCCTTCCATGTCGCGGAAATTTTCACGGGATTTCCGGGCAAGCTGGTGCCGGTCGCCGATACCGTGCGCTCGTTCAAGGCGATCTGCGCTGGTGAATACGATCATCTGCCGGAAGCCGCGTTTTACATGGTCGGCACCATTGAAGAAGCCGTCGCCAAGGCGGAAACGCTGAAAGCCAACGTCTGAGATGGCGCTGAACCTGGAGATCGTCAGCCCGGAGAAGCTGCTG
>JAYVXQ010000281.1:0-14634 GCA_043785025.1 Acetobacteraceae bacterium | reverse complement strand
TCGTGCCCATCCCCAGAAATCCGCCAACCGACAGGATCGCATACGGAACACGATCATTCGGCGTGATGATCAAATCGTTGATCGTGCCGATTGTCGTGTTCTGATCATTCACGACCGAACTGCCAACGATTTTACTGACCCGGTATCCGCTTGCCAGAGAATGCACATCCACATTCACTTCGGCGATCGTCTGCGGCTTACCTTGCGCCAGCACCGGACCCGTCATCGGAACCGTCAACGCCGCCGCGATAAGGGCCGCGCCTGTCAGTATCGTTAAGCCACGCATCTCCGCTTCTCCTTGAAATGTTGTGATCGCGCGAAGTAAGGGGATTACTTCTTCAGCGCGTCTCGGACGGCGTCTTTCGCGCCACCCACGGCATTCTGGATCTTACCGGCGACCTTCTCGGCCTTGCCCTCGGATTCCAGCCTGGCGTCGCCGACCACTTTACCGGCGGCCTCTTTCACGCTACCGACAGCCGACTTCGCGGCGCCTTCGATGCGATCTTTGTCCATTTGGAACTTCTCCATTACGTTATGGTATGATGCCGTTCCCAGTTGGAGCATCGCTCCCCGGAACGCTCGCTTCAGTCGAAACCCGCGAGCCATCAACAAGAAATTAACGCGCCGCCGCGGCTTTGGTTCCAACCGGTGACGCGAATTGAGCGTGACCGGCTTCCCCCATGTCTGGACGCTCCCCCATGATCTTCGCCTCGATGAACTTGATCGCGATCACGATCGCGCTCGACGGAACATCCCAATACTGGCCGGTCTCCGGCTCGAACTTCAGCAAAACGGCCCGCGGATCGCGTGGCCCCTTCTCGAAATACGAATCCGTCTCATCATTCCATGGATCCGCTCTGGAATCGTGATCGCGGATGATCTCGATGCACCCCGACACGGACACATAGCTGTTGTTTTTCACGTCGCTGAACGTCAGGCACGCCCGATTGTCGCGGCTCAACTCCGCTTCCATATTCGCTTCCGCTTCAGTGAAAAACCAGATCGCGTTCTGCGCGGGACGCACGATCCCGCGCATCGGGCGCGCGCGGATCAGGTCACCATTATGCGTGACCATCATACAGGTCCCGATCGCGCGAATATGCTTCCAAATCAAATTCCGCGGGGTTTCGCTGCTCATGATTTGCTTTGCTCCGGAACCCGATCCCCGCGATCGGGCCATGCGCCGGAAAATGTCATCCCACCGCCAAAGTTCCGGCGTGCCCAAAAACAATTTCTTTCAGGCGGGAACCGCTCAGCGCGTGACCAAATTCCAGTCCGGAAACTCGATCGCCCACCGCAACCCCTCGGGCGCGAAATCCAGCTTCACCCGCCCTTGCATCGCGCGCGCCACAGTCCGCTCGATCACGACCCGTCCGAACCCTCGGCGCGCCGGCGGCGTGACCGGCGGCCCACCCGCTTCCTCCCACGACAGCCGGCATTGACCGGAGCCATCGGCGCCGGTGAACCCAGTCCATGCGATCCGCACGGACCCCGACGGCGTCGAGAGCGCCCCGTATTTGGCCGCGTTCGTCGCCAGCTCATGCAATGCCATACCCAAATGCTGCGCCGGATCGGGGTTAACCCACATCTCCTCACCCTCCAGCGTGATCTGCGATCCGACCAAATCCGAGTAATGCCCAAGCTGGGAGCGCACCAGCTCCCTTAGCGACGCCCCAACCCAGTCGTCGTTCACCAGAAGATCATGCGCGCCGGCCAACGAGTGGATCCGCGCGCTGAACCGTTCCTCAAAATCCGTCAGTGACAGACTATTGCCCATGGTTTGACGCATGATCGCCTCGATCACCGCCATCAGGTTCTTGGATCGGTGCGTGATCTCCCGCATCAAAAGCCGGATATGGGCCTGTTGCTGTTTATGCCGGGTAATCTGCACGGCGCCCGAGATGACGCCATCGATCGCGCCATGTGGCCCGCGCATCGGATCGATAAACAGTTCGAACCAGTACTCCTGGCTGTCGTGCATGATGCGAACATCGCCCCGCGTCGGCCGCCCGGTATCCAGCACCTCGCGTTTCATCGCGATCACCGCGGCCGCGTATGGTTCCGGCGTCACCTCCCGCTCCGATTTCCCGACAATGCCACCCGCCGGCAGACCCCACGCCCCCTGGCTGATCCAGGTGAACACCAAATCCCGATCCTGCGTCATGACCGTCACGCCCGACGTCCGCAGCGCCGCGTCAAACCGCTGATTGACCACCGACAATTCCAGATTGCGCCGCGCCAGGCGCTGCTCCAGCCCCGACGTCACCTGGCGCAGCGACTGATCCCGTGCCCGCAATACCCCGACGTGCCGCCGCGAATCCCACAGCAACAGCCAGCCCAATCCGGCCACGCACACCAAGGCCGTCAGGATGGCGGCCGATAACATGACACTGAGATCTCTCTGGGTCGCGGTCCAACGCGCGATATCGTCCTCCCGCGCCGCGACGAACGTGTCAGCGGTGACGCGAAACGAGTCCATTAATGACTTCCCGTAGCCGGAGGTGACGATCGCCATCGCCTCGGCCAATTTCCCCGTTTTCATCAAATCGACAGTTCGGGCCAGCTCGGCCAGCTTCGCATCCCCGGTCCGGCGCATCTCATCCACCAACCCGGTATCCCGCGTGCTTTCCCCTATCCCCCCGTTTGCGACAGTCAGGGCGGAGGCGAACGATTTCCCCGCCTCGGCATAAGGCTCCAAATACAACGGATCCCGGGTCAACAAGTAGCCGCGCTGCCCAGTCTCGGCGTTGAGTAGGGCGCTGACCATGAGAGTGGCGGCTCGTCTTCGTTCCAAACTGTCCCGCATCGCGTCCGTCGCCCGCACCGCCTGCCACGCCAGCAATCCCGCCAACCCGCACGTCATCGCCAGCAAAACAAATCCCGCCGCCACCGCCAACGGGATCCATCCCGCCCGCCTGGGCTCGGATACCGACGACGCATCCGCCGTCAGATATTCGCCGGAAACGAGTTCACCATCGCTCAGTTTTGCGCCGCTCATGACCCGGCAACCCCCGCTTCGCGAGTCCCCGCCTCGAAAGATGGTTTCTTAAAACCACCGTTACGCGAAGAATCGATGGAACTATTGCGGCCGCTCACCGTTCACCTGACACGGTTCGTTATTCCCCATATTGAACCCGTGGCTCTCCGGGGGTGCCCACCTGTGGCAATAGGCGCCCCGATGGAGACGCCGATGTGATCCCTCCGCTCATCGGCGGTGATCCCGCCGTCCCTCAGCCGGGCGGCGGGATCGGTCGTTTGAATAGGCCGTCACCCGGCGAAATCCCAAAAACAGTCAGGATGCCCCTTCCTCTGTCAGGCTCGCCCGGCGGTTAAAGAACAGCGCCTGACTTATCACGGCTTTCACGGTGTCGGTCCGAAATGGTTTGGTGATAAGAAACGTCGGTTCTGGCCGATCTCCCGTCAACAACCTGTCCGGATACGCCGTGATGAAAATCACCGGCACCTGACACGTCATCAAAATCTCGTTAACCGCGTCAAGACCCGAGCTTCCATCCGCTAATTGGATATCCGCCAACACCAGTCCCGGGCGCCGATCCCGCACAGCGGTCATCGCTTCCTTATGGGTGCGCGCGATCCGGGTCACGTCATGCCCCAAATCCATCACCATCGTTTCCAGATCCATGGCGATGATGGGCTCATCCTCAATGATCAGAACATCCGTTCGCATTTGCGAAACGATTTCCCGACCCGCCGCGTCAATCAGCCGATGAACCTCTTTCTCATCGCGCCCCAATATCTCGACCATTTCCGCCGTGGTGAATCCTTCCAGCGATCGCAGCAGGAACGCCACCCGCGACAGCGGAGTCATCCCTTCCAACGCCCGGTCCGCCGCGTCCACCTGGTCATCGCCATCGTTGTCGATGACCTGTTTATTGACGGACAAGGAGCCCCAGATCGAAAGAAAAACGCGATACAGACCCGCACGCGTAATCGGACCACCCGCCTTGACCGCTTCGTTATCCGCGAAGGCCTGCAAGGTCGCGACGGCATAGGCGTCACCGCTGGCCTGATTACCCGTCAGCGCGCGGGCGAAACGCCGGAGAAATGGAATATGTGGTGCGACCGAAGCGGAAAAAGACATACGAACCCCCTCAATGGGATAACCTGGTGGCACAGCCGGCCCGGCCTGACGTCGCGCCGGATTATTCCCTTATAACGACGGGCCAGGATTAATGTTCCATCGCGATGGAACTTTTCGCTCAGCCCCACGTTCGCGTTTGTGAATAGTTAGGTTTCCGGTCAGATTACCCCGGGATCACCTGTAACGACACCGCCTACCACCCGATCATTTCACCATTTCGCGGCCCATCAGGGAACTGACCCGCCCCCGAGCCGTTGGAGAGGCACATGGACGAAAAAGACTCACGTAAGCCTCCCCTCCCGCCGATGTCGTCATCCGGCCTTCATGCGGGATGCCGTATCAATTCCACGCCGCCGCCGTCAGGAGTCCCCTTGGAACCCGATCTTCAGGCCCATATCGGCCGTCAACTGCGTCAGGTTTATGACGATGTGGTCAAGGAGGACATCCCTGACCGCTTTATGAAATTGCTCGAAGAGCTGGAACGCAAACAGGGAAGCCCCTCATGATCGATGACGGAGTGAAGGCAGAGCTTGTGAAGGCGCTTCCAAAACTCCGGGCGTTCGCCATTTCATTATGCGGTCGTACCGCGCTCGCCGACGATCTTGTTCAGGAAGCGCTGGTGAAGGCCTGGGCCAACATCGCGTCCTTCGAACCCGGGACCAATATGATCGCCTGGCTTTACACCATTCTCCGCAATGAATATTATTCGGAATTCCGCAAGCGCCGGCACGAGGTGCCAGATGGGGATGGTCATTACGCCGCGCGACTGGCGACACGCCCAACGCAAGAAGGACATATGCATTTTCTGGACTTCCGCGCCGCCCTGGACTGCCTCGCGCCCGATCATAAGGAAGCTTTGATCCTGATCGGCGCCTCCGGCCTGTCCTATGAAGACGCCGCGACGGTCTGCGGATGCGCCGTCGGAACAATGAAAAGCCGGGTTAGCCGTGCGCGCGCCAAATTGGCGGAGCTTTTGAAGACTCCTCTCGCCAATCAAATAGACAAGAATTTGGAATGGGACGCCGCCGTCGACGCTTCCTGGACTGGATCGTCCAAGTCGCCCGTCGAAGTGTGAGACTGGACACATGGAATTTTCCGAACGCCACCGCCGCGAAATTCGTGGGATCCGGTCGGCGCATAATCGTTTATGAAGCCGCGCACGGCGCGCGCGCGTGGTAAATCGGTGAGCGCCCGCTCGGCCAGTACCATCGGCGCCAGGACTTTGGTTGATGAACTGAATCATCGCGTCAAAAACAATTTCCAGATCATCGTCAGCCTGATGAACCTCAAGAAGCGCATGATGCCCGCGGAACGGCGCGCGGAGCTGCGATTTATTGAGGAACATGTGCAGGCCATGTCCGTCGCCTATCGCCTTGTTTACGCCAGCGGTGAGATGGATAGCGTCGCCGTGGCCGAGGTGATGGTTGAAACCATTGGCGCCCTGCGCCAAATCTCCGGATTGAGTCAGGAGTTACTAACTGTCGAATCTCACGGCCTTGACCACATGGTGACGCTGGACTTCGCCATCGCAGTGGCGCTTTATCTCGCCGCTTTGTTGCCTCCCTTCTTTGACTCCGCCTTCGCCACCTTAGGTTCGCTTTCGATCGCGCTGTTCTCCACGCCATCGGATGTAACGATTTCCGTGAAATGGGACGGTGAGGCCCCCGCTTTCACCGACCTGCTGCGCGGCCGGTTACTGACCGCATACGCCACCCAGATTCAAGCCCGCCATTTACCGACGATGGATGGTGAAGCCATGCGTATCGCTGTCACCCTGGAAAATTAAGCGAACGCCCTCATTCCGAAATCGTGCATCCAAACGGAATCACCTCTCCTTTCTCACGTATTACCCTCGCGCCATCCAGGCCGCGGAGGTCGTTTCATGCGTAAATTAGCGTTCGCCGTTCTCATCCCCTTGTCTTTGTCGGGATGCCTGAGCTTCAGCAGCTCCTCCCCGCCCAAGGAAACTGTCTACGTGCCGGTGCAGCCGGTTTGCGCCAACGGCTTCAGACCCCGTGCTGATACTCTGAAGGGGGACGCTCGCTCACTTTCCGTCTACCCCTCGATCAAATGTCCGAAGGCGGCCCAGGGACGGATACCGTCGCAGATGATTTTGACCATACCGAGTGCGGGAACCGCCAGGATCGCGCCCGGAACACCCCACATCCAATACCAAAAAATAAGCGACACGATCACGACGACCGGGTTCAATGTGAATCGTTTCGCCACCAAAATCGGCGTGACGAACTGGCCCTCGATAATATGGATTGTCAGAAACCCAACCGCCGGTACCAACGCGAGCCACAGCGGCTCCAGCGTCATCAGGCCCGCCAGCAGCAGAATGACCGCGCACAGGATCGCGCCAATGATCGGAATATAGTTCAACAAAAACGCCAACACTCCCCACAGCAGTGGGTTCCCCAACCCCGCCGCCCACATCAGTAGCGCAGTCAAAACCCCCACCGCCGCGTTCATCGCCGTCACCGTCATCAAGTACGCGGCGATATTGCTTTCGATCTGTTGGGAAATTGTCACAGCCGCCCGTTTGTCACGAAATCGTGGCAGGATTTCCACCAGACGACGCAGAAAAATATCTCCCGCGATCAACAAAAAATAAAGCACGACGATCGTAGTCAGGAACCCGCTGGCGAAATTTGTCGTTCCGGACAGCAGCATATCGGATAATCCAATCCCGGCGCCTGGCGCGTTCCCCGCGCCGGCATCCGGCTTCAAAAACAATTCCGCATCGTGCGTCAAATGACCGAAACTTTCCAGCGGACCGCTGATGAAACTCAACCGCTCGCGCAATCGCGGCAATTCCGCCGGCAGTTTCCCCGCCCATTCTCGCGCCGGCCCCGACAACGCCGTGCCCATGAATCCCAGCACGCTGAACACCGCGAATATCATCAACGCCGCCGCCGCGGAACGAGGCAGATGCAGCCGTTCCAATCGCCGCACCCCCGGCTGCAATAGCAGCTTCAACAGAATCGCGAGCACCACGGGCAAGACCATCTGCCGCGCCACATACAGCGCCGCCACGAATAAAATCAGAAATTGCGCGATCTGAATAACCAGCATCGGATCGGACGGCAAAAATAACTCGTTTTCCGCCGTTTCAGTTTCGGATTGTTCAGTCATGACGATCGGTTCCATGCCTGCTCGGGTTGTTTAGCCATGACCG
This sequence comes from Acetobacteraceae bacterium, assembly GCA_043785025.1. Lineage (GTDB taxonomy): Bacteria > Pseudomonadota > Alphaproteobacteria > Acetobacterales > Acetobacteraceae > Rhodopila. Next base: position 7,351 of record JAYVXQ010000281.1, on the reverse strand, counting down.
GCATCATCGCATGCCGCGTCAGGCTCGCGGTCACCTCCGCGCCGACCAGCAAAGCGATCCAGAAAATATACATCCACAGTAAAAAGATCGGGATCCCGGCCAACGCGCCGTAAACCCGGCTGTAGGACGCGAGCCGCGAGATGAAAATGACGAATGCGAATTTCAAAAGCTGCAACAGAACCGCCGCGATCGCCGCCCCCGCCAGGCTGTCGCGCCACGCCACCTTGCAATTCGGCACCAGCCCCAACAGCAACGCGATCGCCGCCGTTTCGAGAACGAACGGTACGATCCACCGCAACACGACAGTGCCATTATCCCGCGCCGCCGCCGCCACCGGATGCGACTCGGTCAAATGCCGGAACACGCCGTCCAGTTCGCCCGCCACCGACAGACCGACACCGATCAACACCGGCCCCATTGTCAGCACGGTCCAATAAATCGCGATCCGCTGCGCCCATGGTCGAGGTCTGGTGACATGAAAGATCAAATGCAACTGATCTTCGATAGTCACGAGCAACAAAACCGATGTCACCACCAGCGATCCAACACCAACAGCGGTCGATCGCGCCGCATTCGACGCCGCGAAAGTGAACCAGCCCACGGCCTGATCGCCGATACTCGGCGCAAAATTATCCAACAGCGTTTCCAACAACTGATCGCGTAAAGGTTCAAACACCGGGAACCCCGAGAACACCACCAGCGCCAACGCCGTCAGCGGAATCATCGACACCAGCGACGCATAGCTCAGCGCGCTCGCACCCACCAGGCACCGATCGTCGATGAAGCGCTTGCACGCATGCTTGGCGATGCGCCGCGCCCGATCCAAACGCCGATCCATCACCGCGCCGCCGGAACCGACGGATCCGGTGACGGCCTGGGCCGCATCGACCGCCGCAGCAACCGCGACAACCGCGTCCCCCGCGCCTCATCCTCGGCCGACGACATCGTCACTCCACTGTCCCGCCGCGTCAGGGTCAACCTCCGCGTGTGATAATCCGCCAATTCCGGGCGATGCCCCACGCTGATGATCGTCGCATCGGCGAGTTCTTTCCGAAACAATTCCATCATCGAATCCTGGCTGTCGGTATCCAGCGCCGACGTCGCCTCATCCAAAATAATGATGTCCGGCTTCTGCACGACCAACCGCGCGAACGCGATCCGCTGTTTTTCACCACCCGATAAAATCTTTTCCCACGGCTCGACATCGTCCAGCCGAGACGTCAACCGCCGCAATCCGCACCGGTTCATCGCCGCGGTCAACGTCTCATCGTCCGCCGGAGCATCCGTCGCGGGATAATTCAAAACATCCCGCAAACTGCCCTCCGGCAAATACGCCTTTTGCGGAACGAACACGATCCGCGCGCCCGCTGGCAGCAGAACATTCCCCGACCCCCACGGCCAAATCCCGGCGACGGCCCTGATCAACGTGCTCTTGCCCGTCCCCGATTCGCCCATCAGCAAAATTTTCTCCCCGGGTTCGATGATCGCATCCGCGTCATCAATCATCGCCTTCCCATTATGCTGCGCGACCGCCAATGAACGCAGATGGATCCGCCCATCGTCACTCTCGCCAATTGAAATCCGTTCGTTCTCATCGACACCGATCGAGGCATCCAGATCCGTCAGCGCGCTCCACAACCCCGACACCCGGCCGGCCGAGGCCGACCATTCCGCGATCTGCGCGTAATTATCGACCAGCCAGTTTAACGCCACCTGCACCTGCACGAACGCCGCCGCCGTCTGCATCACCCCGCCCAAACTGACATCGCCGCGCAAATACGCCGGTGCCATCAGCAGCAACGGAACGATCGGCGCCGCGATCGTGTTCGTGTTGGTCAGCAGAGTCATCCCGCCCAACCGCGTAATCACCGACCGCCACGCCTCTGAAACGGTCGCGAACCGCGACTCGATGCCCGCGATCTCCTCCTCCTCGCCACGCACCATCGCAATGCTCTCGGCGTTTTCCCGCAGCCGCCCAAGATCCTGACGCAACTGCGCTTCCATGCTGTTTTTCTGTTCGATACGCACAATCAACGGCCGCCCGATCGCCAGCATCGCGCCCGTCATGATCGCGCTGTAAATCATCGCCGCGATCACCATGAACCCATGGATCTCATATCCCGCGACCATCATCGATCCGCCCGACGACCACAGCACGCCGAAAAACACGATCGCCATCAACACCGCACTCGCGATGCCAAACGCGAAATCGATCAACGGCTGCGTCGCGATCCGCGCATCCTCGGCGATCCGAAACTCCGGCGCATCCAACTCCGGCGCCGCCAGATTCAAACGATAAAACCGTTGCTCCGTCAGCCACCGCGTCGTCAGCCGCATCGTCAGCCATTGCCGCCAATTGACCTGCAGCCGCATCCGCAACACCAGCCCACCGGCCGCGATCACGGTGCTCAAGCCCAAAATCACCAGAAACAGAACGATCGCCTGGACCACGATCGATGTATCTTTTTGCCCCAGAGCGTCAAAAAACCACCGGTTCCACGCGTTCAATCCCAACTGCACCGCGATATTCAATCCAATCAGCGCGATACACGACAATGTCAGCGACCATGCCGCGAACGCCGTCGGGCCCCGCCAATACCCCCCGGTCAACCCAATATAAACGCGAAAAAAACCCAGCGGCCTAACCGCTGGGTTCGCATCCTGAGCAGGAATAAAGTTCATCGCCCGTCAGACGGGAGTCTTGCGCCGAAGCGCGGGATCCTCACCGTGACTGTGGCTTTTGGCGGCCTCTTCCGCCTTCTTCAATTCGGCGGCCTCAGGCCCGTCCAACGCTTTTTCAGCGTCTTTCGCCGCCTTCGGCACCTTGCCGCTGGCGATGAAATCTTGCGTTCCTTTGTTATAGTTGTGCGCGGCCGTGCGGCTGCCCTCACCTTCATTCGCACTGCTGACAGGTTTATCGGCCATCAGTCTCTCTCCTTCTACGTTTCACAATCAACGCGCGCAGCGCCATCATGGTTCCCCCAGGTATGAACCCCGGGAATGAACATGGAACCCGCCTGTCACGCGCGCATTACCCCCGCGTGAAATTCCCCCGAGCCACTCTCTTAACGTTGCCCCTCGCCCTCCTTGGTTGCGGCGAAACCGCGACCCTGCCCATCGCCGCCGGCTTTGGTCCCACGCCCGCTCTGCCGTCCCCCAACCCAACCCTCATCCCCACCGTTAACATAGCCCCCGCGCGCGCCTGGACCGGCGGAGCCGCCCCCGTGTCCTGGCCGGGTTTTCGTGTCACCTCCTTCGCCGACCGCCTCGACCATCCCCGCTGGCTCTATGTTCTGCCCAACGGCGATGTCCTCGTCGCCGAATCCAACGCCCCACCGAAACCCGAGGATTCCCCCGGCATCCGCGGCTTCGTCATGCGCCTCGTGATGAAACGCGCGGGCGCCGCCACCAAAAGCGCGAACCGCATCACCCTATTAAGAAAAATTACCGATGACGGCCCGCCTTTGCGATCGACCTTTCTGACCGGCCTGAATTCCCCCTTCGGCATGGCCCTCGTCGGAAACGCCCTTTATATCGCCGACACCGACGCCGTCCTCCGCTTTCCCTACCGTGCCGGCGATCTCACAATCACCGCCCCCGCCGAAAGCATCACCGACCTGCCGGCCGGCCGCATCAATCACCATTGGACCAAAAACATCGTCGCCAGCCCCGACGGAAAACGCCTTTATGTTTCCGTCGGCTCCAACAGCAACGTCGGCGAAAACGGCCTCGCCGCCGAAACCGGCCGAGCCGCCATCTGGGAAATCGACCCCGCCACCCGCCAGCATCGCGTCTTCGCCTCCGGCCTGCGCAACCCCGTCGGCATGGCGTGGGAGCCGACGTCGAAATCTCTCTGGACCGCCGTCAACGAGCGTGACGAAATCGGCGGCGACCTCGTCCCCGATTACATGACCCGCGTTTCCGAGGGAGATTTCTACGGTTGGCCCTGGTCGTACTACGGCGCCAACGTCGATCGCCGCGTTAAACCCCCACGCCCCGATCTCGTCGCGACCGCCCGCACACCCGACTACGCCCTGGGCGCCCACACCGCCTCCCTCGGCCTGACCTTCAACGTCAACGCGAAAGCCTTCCCCGCCGGCGCCTATATCGGCCAACACGGCTCCTGGAACCGCTCCCCGCACAGCGGATACAAAGTGATTTTTGTTCAATTTTCGAACGGACAACCCACCGGTCCTCCCACCGACGTCCTGACCGGCTTCCTCACCCCCGACAATCACGCCGCCGGCCGTCCCGTCGGCGTCGTCTTCGATAAATCCGGCGATCTGCTGGTCGCCGATGACGTCGGCAATCGCATCTGGCGGGTTACTCCGCCACCAGCAAACCAGAGAGTCACGACACGATGAAACTGTTCCTGTGCGGCAACTGCGACAATCTCGTCTATTTCGAAAACTCTCTGTGCGAGAATTGCGGCAAAACCCTCGCTTTCGACGCGGTCCCCAACATGATGGTGGCGCTAGACGCCCCCGATCCCACGCTGACCGCGCCGGAAACCGATGGCACCCTCCATCGCCTCTGCGCCAATTTCCAGAATAACATCTGCAACTGGACCGTTCCCGCCGGTGATCCCAACATCTACTGCCTCGCCTGCCGCCACAACAATATGATCCCCGATCTGACCATCCCATCCCATCTGCCCATGTGGCGCGCGATGGAAGCCGCCAAACGCCATCTGTTCTATTCTTTGTTACGCCTGAAACTTCCCCTGAAAACCAAATCCGAGGACCCCGAGGGCGGCCTGTCCTTCGACTTCCTCGCCGACGACACCACCGTCCCCGGATCCATCGTCCTGACCGGCCACGAGGACGGCAAAATCACCCTCAATCTCGCCGAGGCCGATGACGCCGTCCGCGAACTGCGCCGTACCCAAATGCACGAACCCTATCGCACTTTGCTGGGACATTTTCGCCACGAAATCGGTCATTATTATTGGCACCGCCTCGTGCGCGACGGCAACCGCATCGACGCATTCCGCGCTGAGTTCGGCGACGAATCCCAGGACTACGCCACGGCGCTAAAAAATTATTACGGCACCGGCGCCCCCCCGGACTGGCGCGACTCCTTTATCTCCACCTACGCCACATCCCACCCATGGGAAGATTTCGCCGAGTCCTGGGCTCATTATTTCCACATTGTCGACACACTCGAAATGGCCCGTGCATATGGTTTAAGCGTCTCGCCAATCATCACGAATGATTCGACCCATGACGCGCAAATCGACTTTGATCCGCACACGGCCGAGGATATCGATCAACTCATCCTCCGCTGGCCGCCCATCACGATGGCCATCAACAGCATCAATCGCTGCATGGGTCAGCCCGATTTGTATCCCTTCATTCTGACCCAACCCGTCATCCGTAAATTGACCTTTGTGCACGATCTGATCGAAGCCAACCGGCTGTCCAGCCCGCCGAGATGAAACGCCTCAGATGAAACGCGGAGGAACTTTCTTCCATCAACGGCGTTTTCCTGACGGTTAATCAAGGGAGATCGCCATGGGTGCCATATTGCTCTGGCTGCTGGGAATACCAATCCCAATCATCATCTTGCTACTTCTGCTCTGGTGAGTTGCGTCACCCGAAACTTCACCACCTGAGGAAAAATAAGAATGCCAAAACATAAATCCGAAGACACCCCTTTCGTCACCGATTTGAAGACGTTGCGGGAAAACGCGCGTCGCCATATCGAGGACGGCGCCGTTACCGAAAATTACGCGGGCGACACCGAAACCGCCTGCAAAATCCTCAACGAAGCCCTTGCGACGGAAATCGTCTGCGTGCTGCGTTACAAACGCCACTACTTCATGGCGCGCGGTATCCATTCCAGCTCCGTGAAAGCGGAATTCCTGGAACACGCCGCTGAGGAACAAGTCCATGCCGACCGCATCGCCGAACGCATCGTGCAACTCGGCGGCGAACCCGACTTCTCCCCGAAAGGCCTGCTGTCGCGCAGCCATTCGGAATACGTCGAAGGTGAGACCTTGCTCGATATGATCAAGGAGGACCTGGTGGCCGAACGTGTCGCCATCGACAGCTATCGGCAAATCGCCGCGTGGTTCGCGCCCTTCGACACCACCACCCGTCAGATGATTGAAGAAATTCAGGCATCCGAGGAAGAGCACGCCGACGACCTGTCCGACCTGCTCACGCAATTCCCCGCCGAGGCGAAGACGCGCTAATCGCTTGTTTCAGAAGTAACTTAATGCCGGATCCCAACCTGTCGCGCCGCTCGTTCGCGGCGTGCGCGACAGCCGCCGCCACCGGCGGCATGACGTAGAACGTGGCCAAGGCCTTCGCCGCGAGCGAAAAGGCCGATTTGGTCAGCCGCGCCGCCATGACACTGGAAGAAGAACGCCACGATCCGCGGTTCGGCAACGGGAAAAATACGTTCGCGCGGGCTCGCGCCATCATGGTCGTTCCGCAACTCATCAAACGCGGCTTCTTCGTCGGCGGCGAAGGCGGCAACGGCATCCTGATGGCCCATCACGCCGGCGCGTGGAGCAAACCCGCGTTCTACGCCCTCGGCTCCGTCTCCTTCGGCCTGCAAATCGGCTTGGAAGTGGCCGAGGTCGTGATGTTCGTCATGAGCGAACGCGCCCTCAGCGCCTGGATGACCGATGAGGTGAAACTCGGCGCGCAAGCCGGTCTGACCGTGCTGGTCGTCGGTTCCAGCGCCGCCGCCACCACCACCACCCATGGCAATGTCGACGTGATCGCATGGGCTAAATCCAAAGGCGCCTATGCCGGCATCACGGTGGAGGGCTCGGTCATCAAACCCCGCACCGACTGGAATACCGCTTACTACGGACAACCGATGACTCCGGCCCAGATCATGAATGTCGCGATGAAAAGCTGATCTTTCTAACGTCGCGTGAAAGCCGGGGCAGGAGACTGCTCCGGCTTTTTCGTGACCGGGCCCCCGGTGACGGTCAGGCTTTGAACCGGGCACGGTAATCACGCGGCGATGCCCCAGGACACCAGCACAAAAGCGCCGGTGCAGACCGAGGCGACCCGCCGCGCGTCGCGCCCGCGCCGCCGAACCCAGTTCAGCGAGATCGGGTCCGATGCCGCCGCGTCCACACCCTGGCCGCCGGGCACGAACAGCGTATCGAGCGCCGCGTCAGCCACCGGCCAAAGGTCCGTCACCAACCCCAGGCCGGCGGAGCAAACAACCAAAGCTTCGGCCGCCACGACATTGCGCGCATAGGGAACAGCGAAACCGCCGCCTGAGGTGAGCGCGTTGGCCGCGGCGAACACCTGCAACGGCCCGGCGACATCCAGCAGCTGTACCGCCGGAAACGCGAGGATCTCGATCGCCCGCGGCCATGTTGGCG
>JAYVXQ010000280.1:0-4729 GCA_043785025.1 Acetobacteraceae bacterium | reverse complement strand
GACGTCACGGATTGGTATCGTTCCGACCTTCGGCACCTATGCCTATCCGCCGTATTTATTGGCGCGGTTGATGGCGGCTTTGGATCAGGTGTCCTCGGGGCGGGCGGGGTGGAACGCGGTCACCGGAAGCTCGGATTTCGCGGCGATGAATTTCGGGCCGCCGGGGATGCCGGAGCACGATTTGCGGTATGACATGGCCGACGAATACATGGATGTCTGCAAGCAATTATGGGTCTCGTGGGAACCAGGGGCGATCGTCGTGGATCCGGTGAGCGGGGTGCTGATCGGTCCGTCCAAGGTGCACGCGGTGAATTTTGAGGGTCGATTCTTTAAGACCCGGGGGCCGTTGAATTCGGGGCCGTGTCCGCAGCGGCAGCCGGTGATCGCGCAGGCGGGCGGGTCGCCGCGGGGACGGTAATTCGCCTCGGCGCATGCCGATACGATCGTGGCGCACACCAAGGGCGTGGCGGCGATGAAAGCGTATCGCGACGATGTGCGAGCGCGGATGGTGGGGCATGGGCGCGATCCCAACGACTGCAAAGTCTTGTTCATGGTGGCACCGATCCTGGGCGAGACCGAGGCGGAGGCTCAGGAGAAGAAGCGGATGCGGCAGGCGCGGGCGGAGGCGACGATCCCGGAACGGCAGGCGCATTTGGGTAAGGTCACCAACATCGATTTCGGACGTTTCAATATCGACGCGCCGTTGCCCGAGGGCGTGACGACCAACAGGCATCAGCAGACTCTGGATGAATTCCGCCGCAAGGCCGCGGGGCGGACGTTACGGCAGGCGATGGGCGATCATAACACCACCGCGTTGTCGGTGGAATTGGTGGGCACGCCCGATTCCGTCGCCGCGCGCATGGGCGAGGTGATGCGGGACGCCGGCGGCGACGGGTTTTTGTTTTCGTTGCCCAATGTCAGCCGGCGGATTTTGGCTGAGATCGAGGACGGGCTGATCCCGGCGTTGCAGGCGCGCGGATTGGTGCGGTCCGCTTACAGCCACGCTCTGTTCCGCGACAATCTGCTTGAATTTCAGGGGTCATGACGATGACGGGTGATCACATGACCGGACGGCGGGCCTTCCTCGGGATGACCGCGACGGCGCCGTTTCTGGGCTCGGCGCCGTTGCGGGCGGAGAATGTTACTCTATACCCGGATCTCTCCGAAATCCGGATATCCTTTTGGTTTTGCGCCCGCCGCCACACCAACCCTGGGCGCGTATATCCGGATTTCTCCGAAACCCAGGTATAACCCCGATGACCGCGGTTCCCGCCGCGTTGAAAGGCAGCGGGGAGGTCCGGGTCGCGGCCTATGGCGGCACCGCGCAGGATGCCGAGCGGAAAGCCTATTTTGAGCCTTTCGCGGCGTTGAGTGGGATCAGGGTGCGGGATTTTCCGGAGGCCGACCTGAACAAGGTCAAGGCGATGGTGGATACCGGCAATGTCGAGTGGGATGTGGTGCAGTTCAGCCGGTCCTCGGTGGAGAATTTGATGAAGAAGGGCGATTATTTCGAGAAGATCGATTACGATCTGGTGGATGTCGCGCATATCGATCCGGTGTATCGTTACGAATACGCGCTGGACATGCTGGTCTGGTCGGAAGTCATGGCGTATCGCACGGACGCGTTTAAGGGTGCCGTGCCGGCTGGATGGGCGGATTTCTGGGACATCAAAAAATTCCCGGGGGATCGCGCTTTGGGTGGCGCGGAACCGAGCACGCCGGAGTTGGAATTCGCGTTGATGGCGGCGGGCGATCGTGTTCCGGACGCGGCTGCTGCTGATGGATGAGCCTCTGGGCGCGTTGGACAAGCAGTTGCGCGAAACCATGCAGTTGGAGATGCGGCGGCTCCATGGCGATCTGGGCATCACGTTCATTTACGTGACGCACGACCAGGAGGAAGCGTTGACCATGTCGGACCGCGTCGCCGTCATGAAGGACGGGTTGGTGGCGCAGGTTGGCTCGCCCGAGGATTTATACGATCGGCCGTGTGACAGGTTCGTGGCGTCGTTCATTGGCGAGTCGAATTTTCTGCCGGGGGTGGCGCGCGGGGTGGTGGATGGTTGGGTCATTGTGGACTGCGCGGGGGTGATGTTGCGCGCGGCGGCCCCGGGTTCGGTGACGCCGGGGTGACGGTTGTCGTGAAAGAAGCCTCCGGGACGGACGTCGTGCGGCGGGATCCTGGGCAACGGGTCGACCTGGTGTGGGCTGCCGCGGATACGGTCGTGGGGTGACCGGCGGTTGGGACGAATGAGCACGAAGGCGCGCGGGGCGTGGCGGTTTGGGCCGGGCTGGCTGGTGGCGCCGCTGATCCTGTTCATGCTGGTGTTCTACGCGCTGCCTCTGCTGGCGATGCTGGCGCGCAGCCTGATCGAGCCGGGCTGGACCTGGATGGTGCTTCTGGGGCGGAAGGGGCTGATCAACGAGACGCTGCTGGCGCTTGGCCTGACGGACGCGTCGTTGAAGCTGCTGAACATGCCCTTGGCGGTGCATATCGCCATGATTCACATCCCGCTGCCCTATATGATTTTGCCTTTGGCGAGCGTGCTGGGGCAGATCGACCAGGCTTTGCCGCGCGCCGCCGCCAGTCTGCGGGCCTCGCCGTTCGCGGTGTTCCGGCGGATCGTGCTGCCGCTGTCGATGCCGGGGGTGGGCGCGGGCGTGCTGCTGGTGTTCGTGCTGTCGCTTGGGTTCTCCATCACGCCGGCTCTGGTGGCGCTGAGCCTGGGTGCGACGCCGTGGACGACGTTCTGGCGGGTGACGCTGCCGTTGATCCGGCCGGGGATTTTGGTGGAGGCGCTGTTCGCGTTCATCACGTCGTTCGACGAGTTGATCGTGGCGCTGTTCTTGTCGGGCTCCGGCGCGGTGACGCTACCGCGCCGGATGTGGGACGATTTGCGGTTCCCGATCGACCCGACGATCGCGGCGGTGTCGACTCTGACCATCGTCTTGACGGCCCTCCTGGCTTGGGCCGCGCGGCTGTCGCGCCGGTGGGAGGGCGGTTCCGGATTGGGTTAGCCGCCACCCTGCAGTGGGGTGTCGTTGCGGTATTCGAAGGTCTTGGGATCGAGGCGGGCGCCCGCGTCCAGATTGACCAACGACACGCGGGTCTGCTTGCCCTGCGGGTCGAGCACGATCCACTGGCGCAATGTCAACGGGTTATCGGCGAAGATCAGGGTCAGCGTGCCCTCCCCAGGCGTGGCGGTGCGCGCCAGACTGACCTGAAGCTGGCCGGGAAGGCGGACGAATTTGGTGACGGTGACGTCGCCGGACAGCGTGGTCCGCTCGCCAAGCAGGATCCCGAGCGGGGTCCGGGAGAGCGGAATGTTCGAGGTCTGGTTCAACTGCGAATCGTGAAAGAACAGGATGCCGTAATTGGCGACCAGCAGGAACGGTGAGGGCGGATCATATTGGAAGCGCATGCGGCCGGGACGGAGCATCAGCGCCTCGCCCTGGGTTACCGCGCCGTCCGGGGCGGTTTGGATGAAATGCGCCTTGAGGCTGCGGACGCTGTTCAAATACGCCTCGATCCGCGTCAGATCGGCGCGGTCTTGGGCGGCGACCTGCGCATGGGCTGGAAGGCTGGTCGTGGCGAGGCTGGTGAGAGCGAGGCCGGAGAGGAGGGCGGTGCGACGATTGATCATGCGGGGGGATGTGGTCTTTTCCGCCAGCGGTTGCAACGGTGGAATTGGCATGGCTGGGTTGGGGGGCGGCATGGCGCTTCGACATATGATACGCATGTTTCCATGTTCAGGACGTGAGCGCGATGATTCAAATGCGCAACGTGCCGGAGGCCCTGCACCGGCGGCTGAAGTCGCGCGCGGCGTTGGCGGGGATGTCGCTGTCCGAGTCTCTGGTGCGTGAAATTCAGGACGCGGCGGCACGTCCGACATTGAACGAATTGCGCGCCCGATTGGATCAACGCGCGCCGGTTTCGCCCTCGATCGCGCCCGTCGACGCCGTGCGGTCTGGGCGGGACCTTCGCCGATGCGAGCGGCGAGCGGATGCGCGCGCTGATGGATCACCTCGCGGGGTCTGGGCTGTCGCCGGTGCGGCGGTTTACGCCGCGGGGGTCGGATATCGACAGTGTTATTGATGTTCGGGGGATTTTCCAGCAGGCGCATCGCGATCTGAAGGTCGAGGCACTGCCGTCGATGTGGCTGCCGCGTAAGAGGCGGTTCGGGCTGATCGATTATGAGAAGGCTTATGCGCCGGCGCGTGAGGGTGACATTTTCGATCTTCGCGGCATCGATCGCGTGGGGGGGCGATGATTGTGGTCCATCCGGACCAATATGTCGCGACGGTGCTGCCGCTTGATAATTTTGACGTGCCTGGCGGGTTTTTTGGGGCGTTTATGCTGGAGCAGCCGTGAGGGGAGGTGGCGGAGGAGCCAGTCCAGAGCGAACCGGTCTCTGGATTGAGGCACATGTTTTTCCCTGTTCCGGCCACTTAACAGGACCTTTGGCCTTCCGGGACCCCCAAACAACCGCCTGATCACCCGTTAGACCGCTGATAAAATGGGGTATTTACCTGCGAACTTGCGTCGCGCCCGGACAAACAACAGGGAATTCCCGTCCGCATATCAGGCGATGTCCAGGGAGTAGGAGGACGTTCCATAACACTTTTCCCGTCCTATACCCGGATCTCTCCGAAATCCGGGTATCCTTTTGGTTTTGCGCCCGCCGCCACACCAACCCTGGGCGCGTATACCCGGATTTCTCCGAAACCCAGG
>JAYVXQ010000279.1:0-4732 GCA_043785025.1 Acetobacteraceae bacterium | reverse complement strand
GCGATGTCGCGGCCGTGACCGCGGCGGCGAAGCTGACTGGCGAGGCCTGCGGTGCCTGCCATAAAGTCTACAAAGCGAAATAATCTCGCTGAACGCCGCGGGAAACCAAGGGACCTGACCATCGCGTCAGGTCCTTTTTTTGTACCGCGCGCGATCAGCCCGCCAATTTCGCGAACCCCAGAACCGCGACGGCGCACAGCACGAAAATCACCAGGCCGAGTACGGGATGCATCATGCGGGGGGCGGGCGTCGCGCCGGGGAGGCGTTTTTTCCCAGTGATCATGGGCGTCAATAAATTATGGCCCTTTACCACGCGATACATAACGATCGCCAACACGTGCAGCGCAACGACGATCTCGATCGCCAGGAAGTTCAGGTGATGGACATGCGTCAACCAATCGCTGCGATCCTTGCCGATCCAGGTCGCCAACGGCCCCTCGGTCGAAATATCGTCATTGGCGAACAAACCACTGCTTGCCTGGATCGCCAGCACACCCAGCATGACCAGAACCATCCAGCCGCCAGCGGCGTTATGACCAATTTCGGTGTCGGGTTCCCGCCGCGGCAGTTCCAATAAATGCCGGATCGCGGCCAGCGGGCTTTGAATGAAAAACGTGAAGCGGGCCGTGTCGCTGCCGATGAACCCCCAGATCACGCGGAACAACAGCAAGGCGATGATGGTCAGGCCGCACCAGATGTGCACGCGCATCCACAACATCTCGGAACTGAGCCACGCCAGGAACACCAGCGCGACGAGAACCCAATGAAACAGCCGGGTCGGTAGATCCCAGATTCGCATCGGCAAAAACAATTGTCGCATTCCGTTCTCTTCCCCGATTGGCCGCGGCGGCGCGAACAAGTCCAAAACCTCGCGTCCCGTTCTCAATGTCCCGCTCTTAATGTCCCGCTCTTAATGTAACGACTCCGCCGTGACGGGAATATTCCCGGTGGTTGCTGACCGTTCTTCCCGGTTCAGGCCAGGAGTCCAACCGATATATGGATTTCCTCATGGCCCGTCCAATCGCGGCCGCCATCGGCCACACCGCGGCTTCGCGATCAGCCCATGCTGTGCCAGGCTTCCGCGCGGCCACGAACAAAGGGAGCGAACCATGCCACGCATGACCGGCGGAGACGCGATCGTCGAGGGATTGATCCGGCACGGCATCGATACGTTGTTCGGGCTGCCGGGGGTGCAGACTTACGGGCTGTTCGACGCGCTGGCGCGTAATTCCAATCGCATTCGCCTGATCAATGCGCGGCACGAACAAACCACCGCGTATATGGCCTTGGGCTATGCGTGCGCGACCGGACGCGCCTCGGCTTATTCCGTCGTGCCCGGTCCTGGCGTGATGAACACGGCGGCGGCGCTGGTCACCGCATGGGGGGTCAATGCCCCGGTCCTGTGCATCACCGGCCAGGTTCCGGGCCCGATGATCGGCCGCCAACGCGGGCAATTGCATGAGATGAAAGACCAGTTCGCGACCCTGAAGACTCTGGTCAAACACGCCGACCGCATCGACCATCCGTCGGAAGCGCCGATCAAGATCGCCCGCGCGTTTCAGGAGATGCTGTCCGGCCGCCGCGGACCCGCGTCGATCGAGATGCCGTGGGAACAATTCGCCGCGCAGGCCGCGGTGACGCCGGTCGATCCGCTGCCGGCACTCCCCAATCCAATACCGGACCCCGAGCGGATCGCCGCTTTGGCAAAACTGATCGATGCCGCCAAAGCGCCGATGATCTGGGTCGGTGGCGGCGCGGCGCATGCCAGCGCGGAGATCCTGGCGCTCGCGGAGAAGATCGGTGCCCCCGTCGTATCGTTCCGCGGCGGCCGCGGCATCGTCAGCGACCGTCATCCCCTGGGCTTGACGGTGCCCGCCGCCCTCAAGCTATGGCCCAACACCGACGTGCTGATCGGCATCGGCACGCGGCTGGACGTCGCGACCGGACGGTGGGCCGATCTGCCGGCCGCGATGAAACCCGCTGTCCTGAAGATCGCCCGCATCGACATCGATCCGGCGGAGATGCATCGGCTGCGGGTCGATATCCCGATCGTCGCCGACTCCGCCGATGGCGCCCGCGCGTTGACCGCGGCCGTCGCGTCCAAATCGAGTGACGAGCGCGCCGCCGCCATAGCTCATGCGAAACGCGAGGCATGGGCTGCTTTGGACACCATCACGCCGCAAATGGAGTATTTGAAGGTCATCCGCGATGTGCTGCCTGAGAACGGGATCCTGTGCGATGAAATGACCCAGGTCGGTTATGTCTCCTGGTTCGGGTTTCCGTTTTACGAGCCGCGCACGCTGGTGACGTCGGGATTTTCGGGAACTCTGGGCGCCGGGTTTCCCACCGCTCTGGGCGTCAAGGTCGCGCATCCCGATCGTCCGGTGATCGCGGTGACCGGCGATGGCGGATTTCTGTTCGGCGGCGCGGATCTCGCCACGGCAGTGAAATACGGCATTAACCTTGTCACGATCGTCTTCAACAACGAGGCTTATGGCAACGTGTTGCGCGATCAGACCCGCTTGTTCCAGGGCCGGGAGTCTGGCTCGGCGCTCAAAAATCCAGACTTTCAGACCTTCGCCAAGGCGTTTGGCGTGCGGTCCTGGCGGGTGCGCGACGGCAAAGGCCTACGCGCCGCGCTGACCGACGCGCTCGCCGCGAACGCGCCGGTGTTGATCGAGGTGATGACCGACATCACCAAGGAATCATCCCCGTGGGAGATCATCTTTCCCGGACGGGGATAATCACTTACGGGGATAACCGCTTCACCCAGGCGCGCCGCTGGCGTCCTGGCCCACTGTCACGCCGACGAAACCGATCGATCCATCGCGCAGCACCCGCAGCGCGACCGCGTGCTCCTTGGTGTTCAACGCGAGGTCGATGGCTTTCATCGCCTCGGGCGGAGAGCTGACCTTGCGTCCGCCGACGCCCAAGATGACGTCTCCGGCCCGAAGACCCGCCTGCTCGGCCGGGGAGCCGGGCTCGACCGCGCGGATCGCCGCGCCTTCGACCCCATCAGGCACGGACAATTGTTCGCGCGTATCGGGCGTCAGGGACACCAACGCCAAACCCAGGGCACTCGGTTTCGCCCGCCCTGGCTCGGACGTCTGGGCTGTTGTTTTCGAGGCTGGCTGGTCGCCGACGCGGACGTCGATATCGCGATCCTGCCCGTCGCGCAGGATATGGAACCGCGCCTCGTCGCCCGGTTTCACGGTCGCGACGGTCAGCGCGAGGTCGCGCGGTGCCAGAACCTTTTGCCCGTTCACTGACTGGATCACGTCACCGGGCTCCAGGCCCGCTTTCGCGGCCGGGGAGCCGGGTTCGACGCTGGCGAGCAGAGCGCCCGCCGTGCCGCGCAGGTGAAGCGCGCGCACCAGCGACGGTGTCAGCGGCTCCATGCCAATGCCGACATAGCCCCGGGTCACATGCCCGCTCAGCGCCAGTTGATCGGTCACGGTGCGGATCATGTCGGAGGGAATGGCGAACCCGATGCCAACGGACCCGCCGGACGGGGAATAAATCGCCGCGTTCATGCCGATGACCTGACCGTCCTGTGTGAACAGCGGACCGCCGGAATTGCCGGGATTGATCGGCGCGTCGATCTGAATGAACTGGTCGTAGGGGCCCGAGTCGATGTCGCGATTGACCGCCGAAACGATCCCCGCCGTGACCGTGCCACCGAGGCCAAAGGGATTGCCCATGGCCAGCACCCACTCGCCCGGCCTCACCTGGCGGGAGTCGCCAAGCCGGATATAGGGCAACGGCTTCGACGCCTCGACCTTCAACAGCGCGATATCGGTGCGCGCGTCGGCGCCCAGAACCTTGGCATGCAAGACGGTGCCATCATCCAGGGTCACATCGACCGACGATTGATCCTTCACGACATGGTTGTTGGTGACCACCAGCCCATCGGCGCGAATGATGAAGCCCGAGCCCCGGGACTGCTGCACGCCGCGCGGCCCTTGCGGAACCATCTGATTGAAGGGGAACGGGAGCTTCGGCATCCGCGCATCCGGCTGATCCGCCTTCACCGTCGTGGTGATGGACACGACCGCCGGCTTCACCTGACCGACCAGATTCGAAAAATCCGGCAACGGGTTGGCGGCGGCGTGGCCCGCGGGGGGATTGACCGGACCGGTCTGCGCCAAAGACGGAAAGGTCAACGCGGTGCAGGCGAGCAAGGCGGCGGCGAAACCAAGACGGCGGCCAGATCGAAGGACGGGCATGTGCAAGCTCCAACACGGGGTGATGCCTGTGCCAGATGGGCCGGTCAGAGCCGGATTTTACTTGTGACGGAATTAAAGCTTGGTCATCCCGGAACCGGATTTCGGGGATGACGCGGAGGTCCCGCCATGGTATCCGGCGGATCGTCAGGCGCCGGGTTAGCACAGTGGTAGTGCAGCGGTTTTGTAAACCGAAGGTCGGGGGTTCAAGTCCCTCACCCGGCACCATCAAATTTGTTGACTAAGGCTTTGTCAACATTATGAATTTTCGGAAGTTTCGTTGTTCATCAGCGCGTTATCTCGGGCGGCGTGTTCGCGGCTTGTCCACATTTTTTCGCTTTGTCGTGCAACCATGGCGCAACCAGAATCCGTGCTCCTGGTTCGACCCGCCGGAGGCGGCTGAATAGATAGGGACGCCCCTCGTCCCGACATCTCCTTAAAGCCGTCGCGCACAACGCAGGGGATGGGAGGAGCGGAGCAACCCGGAGTGAGCACGGTGGCACCTTCTC
>JAYVXQ010000278.1:0-4734 GCA_043785025.1 Acetobacteraceae bacterium | reverse complement strand
CCATGTTCGCCCCCCCGCCGATCCACACCGGTGGGGAGCAAGTTAAATGAGGCAACAGGTCAACTCTGGGGAGCGTTTCAGGCGAGGCAATGCGGAATCCCCGACAATCAGGATGAGAAAGTCGTTGCGTGGCTGGTGCCGCAGGGAGGGCGAAGCCCGACCGGAGGTGCCAGCCCCGCAACGACTGACGACAAAGCTCACTCGAGGGCCTCGATCGTCATGTGATCGCGACCGGCCGGCACGGTGGATGGACCTTCTCATCGATGGATCCACCCATTGCCCGGGCGCCATGTCACCGATCACCAGATGAGGCTTTACATGACGTTCCGACAAACAGACGGCCCGGCGGTCGCGGCCGCGAAGGCATCGATCAGTCTGGCCACGGCCTACCGCTTCGAACAGGATCATCGCCCGCGAGACTTCGGGCCGGCCGGCCGCTCGTCGTTGTCTTGCACGGATGCCGCCCGGACGCCGCGTCATTCGCGAACGACGCCGGCTGGATCGCGGTGGCGCAACGGTTCCGTCTGGCGCTACTGCTGCCCGAGCAAACCTACGAGAATAACAAAGGTCGCTGCTTCAACTGGTTCCGGCCCGAGGATGTCAAACGGGAATCCGGCGAGGTCATGTCGATCCGCCAGATGTTACGTCATGCCACGCGACTTTTTGCTTCGGATCCGAAGCAAATTTTTGTCACTGGCTTTTCGGCGGGCGGCGGAATGGCGGCGGCCCTGATGGCGGCGTACCCTGCGGTGTTCGCCGCGGGAGGCATTGTCGCTGGCATGCCCGCGGGCTGCGCGACAACGCAGGTTGGGACGATGCTCCACATGCGGCACGCGGATTTGTTCAGAACCCGGTTGGCGCTGGCGAACGACGTCCGCAAGGTCACGCGGGCGACCTCACGCAAAGCCTGGCCTCGATTATCGATCTGGCGAGGCGAGCGCGATCGCACCGTTGACCCCGGCAACGCCGAGGCGCTCGCCGCCTGAGGTTCGATCGGCGGAGGACATCGCCGCTGGTGGCCGAACCACGACGCGCCGGGTCAGGGGCCAGGCATTAAATATAACGCCTTCGCGCGAAACCCGCGTCGACGGCGTCGCGATGGCCGTGGGACGCACACCTTCCCACGGCACGCATTCAGCGGCCGGGCAGCGCCGGGCGGGTGGACAATCCGTTCACCACCTTCCGGTGTGACGGGCCTGGCCCCTTCAAACGCTGATATCGGTGTGCTGGAATGGCGGAAATCGCGCCGCCAGCCCGCGAGGCCTGAACCACCGGTGTATAGACCCGTTTCCAGATGAAGGACCGTCCAATGGAACTCAGACCGAGTGGCGCCGTACTGGGCGCCGACGTCGCCGGTGTCGATCTCGCCGCGCCGCTGTCGGGAAAGGAAGTCCTGGCGATCCTGCGTGCCCTGGGCACGTACGGTGTGCTGCGATTTCCAACCCAGACTCGACCACCGATCAGTTCGCGGTCTTCGGCGCCCGCTTCGGCGCGTTGGAAACCAATGTCGCCAACATGTTCCACGAGCCAGGTCACCCGGAGGTGATGATTCTCTCCAACATCATGAAGGACGGCAAGCCGACCGGGCTCGGCGACGCTGGGCAGGGCTGGCACACAGATATGTCATACAGCCGACCGAACGCGCTCACCACGATCCTGCACGCGCGAACAGTGCCGATGCGAAACGGCAAGCCGCTTGGCGATACACAGTTTCGCGACATGCACCGCGCCTATGAGGATTTGCCCGCTTCCATCAAGGTCCGTCTGAAAGGCCGCACCGCCACACATGATTTCGCGAAGTTCTGGGACATGATGCGCGCGCGTCCCGGCAATACGCGCCCGCCATTGACCGAAGCCCAGAGAGCCCGCAAGCCCGCGGTGTCATACCCGATCCTTTATCCGCACCCGATCACCGGTAAGACAGTGCTGTACTGCAACGTCGGTTATGTGATGGGGATCGACGGCATGGAAAAGTCCGAAAGCGACGAGTTGCTCGCGTTGCTCTATCGGCATCAGGAACAGGAAAAATTCCTGTATTCCCACCACTGGACCGAAGGCGACGTGCTGATGTGGGACAATATCGGAACCATGCATAACGCGATTTCAGATTACGGCGACAGTCCGCGTTACATGCGGCGCGTCCAGGTCATGGCGACCGCCGACCACGCGAGCCCGCCAATCTGATGCCGGAGGCGGCGCGTGGTCCCGGGTTTCTGCACACGGGCGGGCATCGCCAGACACTCCACTCCGTTGGACCGTTTCGCGTGGCCCGTCAAACAGGTTCCATTTTCTTCGAAAATGGAGCCAGGCATGACCAGCGTTGATTTCGAAGCCGAACTTCAACGACCCAGCCATGAGTTTCGCGAGGGGGCATCAAGCCAGACCAGCACTGTAAACTTCATACGCGCGATTTCAACGCGCGCGTGTTCGTCCAGGAAGGCGTCATCTCGCTTGAGTTCAACGATGGTCGCCGTTCCCACGGGCCAGGTGAGCATTACACCCTACTCGCTGGCACCGTGCATGCCGAAGATACGGAGGCGACCCGCGTAATGTACGGTGCCGGCCGCGAGAAGCCATGTACGCGCTTGCCGGCGGATAAACATTTCCTTGGTTTCAACCTAACCTCCACTTTGACCCCGCCGGGTAAACGACCCGCTTCCCGGGGATCGATTATTTCCGATGGAACAATTTTTCACGTCCCCCTCATGTCATCGGACAATCCCGCCGAGTATAAATCCGCGAGATCCAGGCGCTCTCGGACCGAGGCATTTCCCTGCTGCTCGACCACCGCGAGCCATGAAGCTGGCTGTGAGGCAAGTGTGGTATCACAAGAATGATCCCCATGTGTATCATTCTGAAGGGCCATCAAACCCGAACGATCCACTCAAGGAGGTTCATTGCCATAAAGCACCAGGTTCGCCGTACGCCCAGAAGATCAAAATCACGCCGCGGGAGACCTCCATTGCATTCGTCGCCGAACTTCCCGAGAGTTTGGACACTGGACGGACGAACGGACTGTTTGGCACCGACGATCCACGGCCCGGGATACCGCTGCTTCGTCATCGTGGAATACATTGAGGAGCGTCGGCCCGACCCGCCACCATTGTCGCCGCGCGCAAACCGGTCACGGTTGAGGCCTTCAGATCCGGCACGAAGGTGCGGGAGTATCGCGACCACCGGTCGGAGTGGATGATCCAGTCCGCTGGAATCGAAATCGTGCTGGCGGGATTGCAAGACCGCGTGATCCAATTTTTCTGGCCGCGCGGCTGACCAGCCAGGGGGTCCCGGTTGACTTGCTTGCCGTCGCCAGGGTCGAATGTCGTTCTCCCGAGACCGTTTCTCTCCGAGCCTCCTGACTGATCGAATTTAATACGGAGCCGGTCTATCGTTGATAATACCGTGACTTTTGGATTTCCAGCACCGTACTGTCGTGACATGACAATTGGCGACCAGAGGAACTGAAATCGAAATTATGCACGGATTTTATCGATAATATGCATTCCCCCGGTACGTCTCGCGCAGTGGATCGTATCGGCGGGAACCATCAGCCTGATCCTGAACAGGATCGCCCCGCTGTCCAGATGTGCTCACGCCGCCCGCTTCCACGGTTCATATGGTTCTGACCGCGCGAGATGGATTGTCGTTATCTCGGCTTCGATTTCGATAATCACGGGACAATCGCGAGGCTCGATCGGCAGTGCCGCATGACCGTTGGTCCACCGCCACATGGTCGCGCCGTTGGTTTCAGCCTCGTGCCATCCGTCCTTCAACGAAGGATGATCCAGGGAAATCTCGGTGAAATCGTCAGCATGTCGCAACGTGATCCGGCGAACCGCGACGCCAAGCAGGCGCCAGTCATCCAGATAAGGCGTCAGTTCGGACGGCACTGTCGCGAGCGAACACATCCGGATGGTCGAAGCCCCGGCGGGCAATACAAAGGAATAACGCCCGCGATCGTTGGCGACCGGCCTCACGACACGGCCATCGACCGCCAAATGGAGGTCCGGATCTCCCGTTGTCTCGCGGTTCGGCGGCGCGAACCCCAGTGCCGTTGCCCGCGCGGCCAGGCGCCGGGAAATCGGCGCGACGGTGGTCTCGTCGACCGCCAGAGGCGCACAGGCATTGGCCGCCCAGGTCATCAGGCCGGGTTCCACCGTGAATGACGGATGGAGTATCAACGCAAGCCCCGTTTCGGCGAAGAAAGCGCGGTTGCCCGTATCGAGATAACTTTCGACCGGCAGACCTTCCGCGAGCAACACATCGTGCTTATCGAGTTCGACATGATAATAGTCGACTGACCGCGCGTCGATTTCTTGCGTAATCGTCATGAAGTTGATCAACAGCTTCGCCGGAACCAACCGCTCTTCGATGAAAAGGCAATGATCCGGCGACAAATAAAGGTCGCGGGCGGGCAGGCCGTCCGCGATCGCGCCGCGCTGAACGCGAATGGGAGCCGCGCGTTTCGGCTGTGGATGCCGCGCCAGATCGATCCGGCGATGGCCGATCCAGGTAACCGGCCGACAGACGCCCGATGCCGTTACAACGATGTCGTTCACCGCCATGTCTTCGACCACCACCTCGCCTCGGATCGTCCGAATCCGGCTTCCGGACGCGAAACAAACCGTCTGCGCGGCCGTCCCCAGCAGGAAACTCTCCTCAAACCCATCCCCCGCGGTGCTTGTTGTCATCGCGAGCCCGAGTGAGACGATCAACCCGTCGCCATGGCTGAACGCC
>JAYVXQ010000277.1:0-14711 GCA_043785025.1 Acetobacteraceae bacterium | reverse complement strand
ATCCCGGCAAGGGACCGGCGCCGACATTCTGGAACGTTTCCAAAACATAAATCAGCGGTACCATGGATGCGGCATCCCCGCCGTCTTCACCCGCAAGGTGTAAACCGACGTGCTGGCGGTGAATATCAGCGTCTTCAGATCGGGTCCGCCGAACGCGACATTGGCGCAGACCTCCGGCGTTTCGATGATGCCGATCAGGTGCCCGTCCGGCTGATACACCCACACGCCCGTCGTACCCGTGCAAAAAATCCGGCCGGCCTGATCGACTTTCATCCCGTCCGGCACGCCGTCGGTCCGATCATGCGACATGTCGGCGAACACCCGCCGCCGGATCATGTTGCACTGGTCATCCAATTCGATCGCATGGATATATTTCGTCCATCGCGTGTTCGCGACGTATAACGTCCGCTCATCGGGCGACAGCGCCAGACCGTTGGGATATTCGAACGGGGCCAGTTCGCTCACCGCCCCATCCGGCGCGATTTTATAAATCATCGCGTTTTCCAACTCCCTCTCCGCGAGCGGCACGCGCAACGATGGATCGGTGAACAGCAGCGTGCCGTTGGAATGACAGATGACATCGTTGGGACGGTTCAAGCGCTTGCCCTGATACCGGTCGATCAATGTCGATACGGTGCCGTCCGCTTCCGTCCGCGTGACGCGCCGCCCATCGCCCTCGCAATTGATCAGGCGTCCCTGAAGGTCGAACGTCAGCCCATTGCCGCCCAATGTGTCGCGGATTTTTTCATGCGGCTGGCCGGGGATGACGCGGAACAAGCCGGAACCCCGGACATCGACGAAATAGAAGAACCCATCCGGATGCCATAACGGCCCCTCGGTGAACACGAAGCCATCAGCGATTTTCTCGAAACGCGTGGTTTCCAACACGTCAGACAGCGCAACCATGGCCAATGCCCCCAGAATTTTTCCGCCGCCATCGCATCAGAATTTTCGCGCACTTGCAAACCGGCGGGGAACGCGCGTGAATACGCCACCAAACCAGGAGCCGAACGATGGAACTGATCGACCTCAGCCGCGAGTTATTCCATCGCACCCAGGTGCATCCCTCGCACCCGCCGGTCGTCATGACCGTGTGGGGCGATCACTCGGAAAAAAAGATCGCGGGCAACACGGTGTTCACGTCCAAGGCGATCGCGCTTAGTCTGTCGGACCATTCCGGCACCCATGTCGACGCCCCCGTGCATTTCGATCCGCGCCCCAACGCCGCCTCGATCGACGAAATGCCGCTGGAGAAATTCTATACGTCCGCCATTTGTCTCGATTTGTCCCATGTGCCGCTGAAACACGCGATCACCGTGCCGGAAATGGAAGCGGCGCTCGCGGCCTCAGGCCAGGACATCAGACACGGCGACACCGTCCTGCTGCACATGGGCGTTAATGACCGGCTGTTGGGAAAGCCCGGCTACCAGCACGACTTCCCCGGCCTCGCGCTCGCCTCGGTGCATTGGCTCGCCGACCGCGGCATCGGCATGTTCGGCGTCGAGGCGATCAGTCCCGCGCCAGAGGGTGAGCTGAATTTTCAGGCTCACATGGCCTGCGCCGAGCGGAACATCACGCATATGGAATGTCTGGCCAACCTGGATAAGTTGATCGGCCGCGGCCGTTTCCGCTTCATCGGCTTCCCGCTAAAAATCCGCGGTGGCACCGCGAGCCCGATCCGCGCCGTCGCGCTTTTCGAATAGACGCCGTCAATCACCAATATCAACTACCAACGGCGGGTGATCTGACAACCCGCTGGTCCGCTCGACATGCGAATACCGGATCTCGCCAATCCGCCGCGCCAATGACGGCGAGGCGAATGCGTGGTCGATGCGAAACCCATTGCCGCGATGACTGTACCAGGAAAACTCCCGCCCATCCGGAAACCGGTCGCGCCAGACATCGTGAAACCCGGCGGCGAGGATTTTATCCATGTAGATCGCGGTCCGGTCCGTCGCGCCGGGTTCATCGACGAACGCGCGGCAGGTGTTGAAATCGCCGATCGCCAGCGTGATCCGGCGCGCGTGCGGCACGGCGGCGGTGATCAGCGCCTCCCAATACGGGACTTTCGCACGCAGATTTGGCATGTAGATACCGAACAGCCGCATCCTCTCGACCGTGACCGTAAGCATTCGCCAGGGCTCCGGCACATGCGGCGCGACGGCGGCCGCGCGCGACAATCCGCGATGCGCCGCGATCAGCACGCCGTTGCGGATGCCCGGCGGCTCCAGCGCGCTTTGCGATTGAAATCCGAGATCACGCAGCACCGCCCGCAACCGCAGGCCCGCGTCACCCGAGCGATATTCCGTTAGCACCAGCACATCCGTCTGATGCGCGGCGATGGCGGCGGCGATCCGGTCCAGCCGCGACCCGCCCCCGGCGCGGATGTTCCAGGTCATCACCCGCATGGTTCACGGCTCCCGCAAAAACGACCGGGTTTCCTCGATCGCCGCCGCCAGACCCATCCGGCGTACCACAACGCCCTCGGGAAACGCCGACATCAGCCGGGTGGGCGCCCCCCGGTCCAGCAGCACGAACACGCCGCGATCGGACCCGCGCCGGATCAACCGCCCGAACGCCTGACGCAGCCGCGCCCGCGTGATCCGGTCATCCCAGCCTTTCGGATCGCCTTGCGACAGATGCACCCGACGCTCCCGATGCAGAATATCCGGACGGGGCCACGGTGTTTTCTCGAACACCACCAAACGCAACGCGCGTCCTGGCACATCCACGCCATCGCGCATCGCATCCGTTCCGAGCAGGCAACTATCTTCCTCGGCGCGGAAAATATCGACCAGAGTCGCATTGCCCATGGCGTCCACGTGCTGTGCGTAGAGAGGGATATCCGCGGCCTCCAGCGCCGGCGCGATCCGCTGTTGCACCGCGCGCAGACGGGCGATCGCCGTGAACAATCCCAACCCCCCGCCCCCGGCCGCCAGAAACAGCGACTGAAACGCCGCCGCCAACTGGCCCACGTCGCCACTCATGAGGTCGCTGACCACCAGCACCCGCGTTTGCGCCGCGTAATCGAACGGCGAGGCCACCGTCGCCCGGATCGCCGGCGAGGGCAGATGCCGCGCCCCCACCCGCGCCTCCGCGGCCGCCCATGACAACTCGGGATCGCCGATGCCCGCGTCGCGCAACGTCGCGGATGTCACCAGCACCCCTTGCGCCGGTGCCGCGAGCGTCATCGCGAACGGCACCGTCGGGTCCAGCCAGTGCCGGTGCAGGCCCACATCGAAATCCCGATTGCCGTCCCGCCGTTCCAGCCGGAAGAAGGGGACATAAGCCGGACGTTCTCCTGGTTCCTTCTCCGTCGCCGTCAGCGCCGTCAGCATCGCCCGCCACGCCCGCAGCGGCTGGATTCCGCGCCGGTCCATGGACCGCGCGATCGCCTCGATCCGGTTGCGCGTGGCGCTGTCCATGTCCTCGCCCTCGTCTTCCACCCGCGCCAGCAACCGCGTCCGCAAAACTTCCAACGGCTCCGCGAGCCGGCCCAACGCCCGCGCCAGATGCGCCGCCGCCTCGTCCACCATGTCGTTCAGCGGGAACACATCGCACTCGACCGAGCCATAGGGATTGGGCCGCGCGCCCTCCGCCGCCGACGTTCGCGCCAACACCTGGTGACGAACCCGGCGCAGAAACACCTCGGTCGGATTGACCTGGCGCGGCTCGACGCCTTCCAGTTCCGGTCCGTCCTCGGCCAAACGCGAGGTCCAACTCGGACCCGGCAAAGCGCGCGCCGCCTGCAACACCGCCTCCAGCGGCGTCAGTAGAGCGGAACGATCCGCGACCAGATCTTCCAATCGCCGCGCGATGCCCCTGGCCCGCGTGCGTCCGCCTTCCGCGCCCAGAAGCCAGCGCCGCAATTCGCTCGTTTCGAGACCAGACAGAGTGGCCGAAAACGCCCCATCCGCCGCGTCGAAAACATGATGCCCCTCATCGAAAACATAACGCGTGGGCACCGCGTTATCATCCAGCCCGCCCCATGCCGCCTGGCTCATCACCAGCGCGTGATTGGCCACGACCAGCTTCGCCGTGCGCGCGCGCCGGATCGTATGCTCCACGAAACATTTGCGGTAATGCGGGCAGGCGCCATGAATGCACTCGCCCCGGCGATCCGCCAGCGACGCGATCAATGGCGCGCCGTGCAACTCGGCCAGCCAGCCCGGCAAATCGCCGCCCTGGATATCGCCGTCCTCTGACACCGAGGCCCATCGCGCGATCAAACCCAACGGAACGATCTGATCCCGTAAGAAGCCGCCACCGGCGTTGTTGACCGCCTCCTCCAGGTTCAGCAGACACAAATAATTTTCGCGCCCCTTGCGGACCACTGCGTTCTTCCGCCGCTCGTTCGGATTGGGCCAGATCCGGGCGATCTCGGCTTCGATCTGCCGCTGCAAATGCCGCGTGAAGGTGCTGATCCACACCGCGCCGTGGTTCTTTTCCGCCCATACGCTGGCGGGGGCCAAATAGCCCAAGGTCTTGCCGGTGCCGGTGCCCGCCTCGGCCAGCACCAGATGCGGATCGCCCTTGGTTTCCCGCGGCAGGAACGCGGCCGTCGCCGCCCCCGCGTAATCCGCCTGACCCGGCCGTTGCTCAGCCGCGGCGCCGAGGATCTCAGCCAACCGCGCGCGCGCCTCGGCTTGCGAGACCGGGAACGACGACGGCGGCGGGGGCAGCGCTTCCTCATCGAACTCCGGCAAATGACGCCAGATTTTCAGCGCGTCGATCGAGGCGGCGGCGTCGGGCTGGCCCAACGCCTCCATCACGAAAGAACCCCATCCCCATCCCGCCCGCGACATGCGGGATGCAAGGCCCGCCGCGTCCCGGTTATGCGGCGTCGCCCGCCCATGCGCCAAATGGTTCAACAGGTTCAGCGCGAGGTCCGGCAGCAGCGCCGCCTGATCCTCTAACCCCACCGGCGAATGATCGTGCTCCAGCGCCATCGCGAGACCGCGAGGCGTCGGCGCCGCCGCATCCCCCGGTCTGGCGAACGCGAACAATTCCAGCAAATCGAAACAGGGTCCCGGACGCATCCCCAACCGGCGGAATGTCGCGGGTCCATGCACGAGGATTGGCGGTGGAAGCTCGCGCAACCGCGCCGCCGCCGCCTCGGCTGGCAGGGTCAGCAGTTCCCCATCGGGCGTCAGGATGGCCGCGCGGCCGAAACCGGCGACGACCGCGGGGGAGTCGGGCAGAGGGAGGGTCCGGTTCACCGGACCGCACTAACCGGAATTGGGCGGCGACACCACTGGAATAGCGTCGCGCGTCCTGACCGGACTGGCGTCGTGCGTCCAGACCGGGCTGGCGTCGTGCGTCCAGACGCAACGGATCGGCAGCGCGGCGATGCCCGTTACCATCGTCGAGCACGTCCGCGATGGCGGCGCGGCGACCTCGACCGTGTCCAACCGTGGCAGCAGCGCCTTGAGCAGCGCCCGCATCTCAAGCCGCGCCAGATGCGCGCCAATGCAATGATGCCGGCCCAACCCGAATGCCAGATGCGGGTTGGGCGTCCGATCGATCCGGAACCGGTCCGCCTCGGCGAACACAGCCTCGTCACGATTGGCCGAGTTGAAGAACAGCGCCACCGCCTGACCCGCGCGGATCGTTTGCCCATCCAACACCACGTCTTCAGTCGCCGTGCGCATGATGTGCCGGCCCGGCGTGGTCCACCGCAGCATTTCCTCGATCGCGGTGTCCATTAGCCCAGGATCCGCCTTCAGCCGCGCGAGTTGGTCGGGGTTCTCGGCGAGAGCGTGCATCCCGCCACTCAGGCAAAACGAAATCGTGTCATGCCCGCCCGTCGCGATCATCGTGTAATACGAAAACCGCTCATAATCGGGAAACGGCGCGCCGTTCACCGTCGCGTTGGCGATCGCGCTGCTCAGATCATGCCGCGGACAGGCGCGCCGGTCATCCGCCACCGGATCGAAATACGCGCGGAACCCCATCCCCGCGCGGCAAATCGCCTCGGTTGGCTGATCCGCGAGGCGCCGCATCGGATCCTCCGGCCCCACCAGCCCACGGGATAATTTCAGGATCAGCGCGTCATCCGATTCCGGCAGCCCCATCAGCCGCATGATGCCGCGGATCGAGAAGGGCACCGCGACCTCATCGGTGAAATCGAACGGCGCCTCCCGCCCAATCACCCGGTTCAGAATATGCGAAGCCCATGTATTCAACCACGGCTCGAACGAAGCCAGCGCGGCGGGGGTGAACCAGCTTTGCGCGACCGCGCGATAAGCGGCGTGATCGGGCTCATCCATCTGCAGCAGGCCGCGTAACACATAGGGCTTGCCGAGAATGCGGCACAGGCGGTCCTCCGCCATCTCGCTGGACAGGAAGGTTCGGGGCGCGGCGGTGAAGGGCGCGCCCCGACGCTCGATCGCCATCACATCCGCATGGCGGGTGATCAGCCAGAACGGCCGGATACCGGGCGTATCAACCCAGTAAACCGGTGCCTCCGTCCGCAACAGGCGAAACGCCGTCTGCAAGCGTTCGTCATCGGCGTGACCGCCGGGGGAGATCACGAACCGCGCGGCGTCCATAAGCCGGTCAGACCCGGCCACGCCCAACCGGGACCCGCCACGAGACATCGTTACGAAGCGCTCTTTTTCCGCGCCGCCTTCTTATGCGCGGCGGGCGGCGCACCGGAAACCATCTCACCGTCCGACGGTACCACCGGAGTCGAAATGATCATGTAAACCTCACCATCGAACGCGCTCGCCTGCCCTTGCGTGACCATGACCCGCTTTTCGACGGCCGCGGGATGGGTCGTGGTGTGGATCGGAAGCGGCGACTTCGATTCAAGATTATCCTGCCGCGCTTTGACGATCCGATCATGCCCGTTCATTCCGGCGATATCCGACGGCACGCGCTTCAGCCGATCGAGAAACCCGTAATAACGAACGCGATCAGCGTGATCCGATGGCACGAGATGCAATAATCGATACGATTGTCGTAGAGAGTATTTTGAACAAAACGGTTGAAATTCCTTCTGGACGGTGACCATTTCCTGTAGAGCCGCGCCCGGCGCGAAACGCGCGTTCAACGCAAACAAAACCTCAGTAATCGCACTCCGTATCAATCCTGGGCCCATGTCGAATTCCCCCTTTATGACCGTAAGCGCCGACTATCGTTGCAAAGATATCAGCGCACACCCGGATTACCCAAGATCATTTTCATTCAGCGTTGTCAATCAAAAGTTTAGCCTGCTGAAGCATCGGATGATAGATCATGGCACCAGTCATGACTATCAAACGCTCCCCGCGATTAAGTAATTCCCTGGCCTCGGCCTTCCAATGCGCGATACCCGAGGCCGGGAACGCCGACGCGGCGATCAGCGACGCATGACATTCGGCCAGCCGATCGTTACGGCGCATGGCGGCGGCGATCGCATCCCGCGCCGAACGCACCGCGCGCGCCGGATCGCCAGAACGCAATTCGGTTTCCGCCAGATGCGCCATTAATCGCGCCTCGATCTCCATGCCCGCGCCACCGGTCCGCGCCGCCTCCAGCGCGGTATGAAAATGCGCCCAGGCCGCCGCGTGATCCTCCGCCGCCAGGGCCGCGATGCCATGGCCCAAAAGAACTGTCACACGAATGAACGACATATCCGACTTGTTACCGAACCCCGCGGCTTCCTCGGCATGACGCTTCGCCACACCGGGCTGCTCGCGGTGCGCCGCCAACTCCACCGCCGCGATATGTGGAATGAACTGGTGAAACGGCTCCATCCGATCGGGATCGACCTGAAAAACCCGTGACAGCCACTGATCCGCTTCGTCGAACCGGCCCAACGCGATCAACAACCGGGGACGCAAACACCGGATCCAGTGCGCAACGTCGAAGCCGACCATTTGACTGACCGTCAGGCCAAGAACGACGTTGGGATGCGGCGCGCCATCCATGTCCACCGCCGCCAGAGCCAGATCGTTCGCGGCCAGCGCGTCCGCCACCAGGCCCGCATAGGAATAGGCCTGACACAGCAAACCGTTCAGCAACAAATGCCCCTCGGGGTTGGACTCCGCGTCCGTCAACGCCAGCGCGTCGCGGATGGCGCTGACGTAAACATCCGCCGGGCCGCTTGTCGCGCTGATGCGGCCAAATCCGGCGATCAACAGCGCCTCATGCTTGCGATTTCCCGCTGCGCGTGCGTAATGCAGCGCTTCATCGCAATAAATCTTCGCCTCCTCCGGCGCCATGCCCTCACGCCAGCCGAACGTCAGCAACTGACCGCCGGTCAAGGCCCGCAATTCGTCATTTTCCTTCGATGACGGCTGATCCCGCATCATGCTCCGGATTTTCTTCCAGTCCGTCAGAGCCCGCCGCGAATTGGTACGGCCGATCCAACGCGCGCCCCGTTGCAGACACATCGCCGCCTGAAGATTCTGACCCGCTGATTCGTAATGATGCGCGACCAGACCCGCGAACTCATCGCGCTGACCCCAATCCTGGGTCTCGATCGCCTTCGCCACCGCCGCGTGCAATGGAACGCGACGCGCGCGCAGCTGCATCGCGTAACAAACTTCCTGGATCAACGGATGCCGGAACGCGAAACTCTCCCCCATCGCGGTGTCGCGCGGCTGGATCAACTCGGCACGCCGCAACCGATCGAGAAACGACCGCACCGCTTCGTCCGCGAAACCACTCACCTCGCGCGCGACCCGCACGGGAAACTCCTTGCCGACCACCGCGCCAATTTGTAGCAAGGATTTTTCCATGTCCGGCAGCATATCGATACGCGCCTGAATGACCGCCTCCACCGTCGCCGGTAGCACCGGATCCGACCACCCCTGGGGACCGAGACGATAACGGCCCTTTTCGCCCAACAACACGCCGCTCTGCGCCAACGACAAAATAAGCTCCTCGGCGAAAAACGGATTGCCGGCGGATCGTTCCGCGATATGCGTGACAACCTGGTCCAACCCCTCCGCTGGTCCCGTCAGGTCGGCGATCACGCGGCGCACATCGTTCAAACCAAGCTCGGTCAAATCGATTTCGTGATAATAGGACGGTGCCGGCCACCCGGCGGACCAGCCCGGACGAAACGTCAGCACCATCAGGATTTGCGTGCTCTCCACCGCCTGCACGAACGTATCGAGGAATTGCCGGCTCGCCTCATCGAGCCAGTGCAGGTCTTCAATGATCAGCACCGAGGTTTTGCGTCCGGAGGCCTTGATCATCCTCCCGATCACCTCCCGCAGCCGCGCGTTGCGCGTTCGTGGATCGACCCGCCGCGCCGTCTCATCCGCCTCCGCCACATCCAGAAAATCGGCGAGCAACGGCATCTCCACGCTCAACGCCGGATCCAACGCGATCAGCGTCTGCCCGATCCGGTCCCGCGCGTCCGCAGGATCCATCATCGGCGTGATCCGGCACACCACACGCAGAAGTTCGAGGATTGGCTGCAACGGAGTCGCCTGACCGTAAATATGGCCGCGCGCCTCCACCACCTCGATCTGGCGGGCGCGGCACCACTCACCGAATTCGAAACAAAGCCGGCTTTTTCCCACCCCCGGCGCCGCCGACACGCCCACGATCCTTACCGATCCCGGACCTGTCTCCAGCAGCGCGTTTTGCAAAATTCCGGACTCCTGATCGCGCCCGCGCAATGGCATCCGCGCGCTGCCGCGGAACTGCTCACTGTTGACGGCCGGCTTCATAGCTATCAGCCGGTACAGCTCCGTCGGATCCGGAATGCCCTTCAGATCGCGCGCGCCCATCGACTGCGTTTCGCAATAGGCACCGACCAGAGTTCGCGCCGCGCGGCTCAGGAAAATCTCGCCGGGGTCCGCCGCCTGCTCGATCCGCGCGGCCAGATGCACCGTCAGCCCCTGCGCCTCCTGCTCGATCGCCGATCCGGTGTCGAACGTACCCGAAACAACCTCCCCCGCGTGCAGCCCGATCCGGATCGGCGGACCGTCCGGCAGCGCCGCCACCGCCGCGCGCATCGCCAAAGCCGCCTGACAGGCGAGCAAGGCGTGGCCCTCACGCGCGACAGGCACGCCAAACGCGGCCTTGATCCCGTCGCCCAATGACCGCAACACCGTGCCATCGAAGCGCCGCACCGCCCGTGTCATCGCCATTACGACTGGTTGCAGCCGCGATGCCGCGCCCTCGGCGTCAAGGTTCGCGATCATGGCGGTGGAACCCACGATATCGGCGAACAGCACCGTCGCCTGCTTGCGCTCGCCCGCCGGCTCGGTCACCCCCAGCCGGTCATCCCGTGGCGCGCCGCACCAGCCGCAAAAACGCGCGCCCTCCACGTGATCGCGTCCGCACGCCGCGCAAACCGGCATGATGGACGATCCGCAGGAGGAGCAGAACCTGCCCCCTGGCGGATTTTCGCAAGCGCATTTGTGGCATCGCATTGTATTGGTACCCGCCGCCGCGCGGCCCTTGCCCCGAGATTATATGTCATCATTTCAGGACCGCTCTTGAACGATGCGCGAGGCTTTGTCCGAAGGCAAGAGCGCCGCGGCCCGCCATTGCTACCCCGAGGGGCACCCTGGACGGGCACCCATTTCCGAGCCATGAAACGACCGTCCAGAACAACCAGGGAGAACGCTCATGCGCAGCGCCGTTATCGTTTCCACCGCCCGCACGCCAATCGGGCGCGCTTACCGCGGTGCCTTCAACGACACGCAATCCCAGGCCCTTGGCGGGCATGTCATCGCCGAGGCGGTGAAGCGCGCGGGCGTCGCACCCGGCGAAATCGACGATGTCATCCTTGGCTCGGCCCTGCAGCAAGGCGCGCAAGGCTTCAACATCGCGCGCCAGGCGGCCTTGCGCGCCGGATTGCCCGCCAGCGTCGCTGGCATGTCGCTCGACCGCCAATGCGCCTCGGGCATGATGGCGATCGCCACGGCGGCGAAACAAATTATCAACGATGATATGCAAATTACCATCGGCGGCGGTCTGGAATCGATTTCCCTGGTGCAGACCAACGCCGTCAACCGGACCCGCGCGCAAGATCCCGAACTGCTGGCGACTGTTCCGGCCATCTACATGTCAATGCTGGAAACCGCCGAGCTTGTGTCCGCCCGGTACAACATCTCCCGCGACGCGCAGGACGAATACGCGCTGCGGTCGCAGCAGCGCACCGCCGCGGCGCAACAGGCCGGCGCCTTCGACATCGAAATCGCCCCGATGCAAACGGTCATGCTCGTGCAAGATCGGAATACCGGTGAAACATCCCAGAAAACCGTGACTTTGGGCAAGGACGAAGGCAACCGCCCCGAAACGAACCTGGAGGGTCTGAATTCCCTTAAACCCGTTTTCAAGGACGGTCAGCAGGTGAAGGAAGGAAAATTCATTACCGCTGGCAACGCCTCGCAACTCTCCGATGGTGCCTCAGCCGCCGTGCTCATGGAAGAAGCCGAGGCGTCCCGCCGCGGCCTGCATCCCCTCGGCATCTACCGCGGCATGGCGGTCGCCGGTTGCGCGCCGGATGAAATGGGGATCGGACCGGTGTTCGCGGTGCCGAAACTGTTGCAAAAGCACGGACTTAAAGTCGAGGACATCGATTTATGGGAACTGAACGAGGCGTTCGCCTGTCAGGTCCTGTATTGCCGCGATCAACTCGGCATTCCGCATGATCGCCTGAACGTGAACGGCGGCGCCATTTCGATCGGTCATCCGTATGGCATGTCGGGTGCCCGCATGGTCGGCCACGCGCTGATCGAGGGCAAACGCCGTGGCGCCAAACTCGTGGTCGTCACGATGTGCGTGGGCGGCGGCATGGGCGCCGCGGGATTGTTCGAGGTCGCCTGATCATACTGTTTATATAAAGTACAGGAGACTTTTCATGGAAGTACGCCTCGACGGACGCTCCGCCATCATCACCGGTGCCAGCAAGGGACTTGGCCTCGCGATGGCGAAGGAATTCGCCGCCTCTGGCGCGGATGTCGCGATATTGGCACGCGATCCCGCCCATCTCGCGGAGGCGAAGGCGATCGTTTCCGCTCATGCCAAGGCAAAAGTCTCGACCTTTCAATGCGATGTGTCGAAGGCCGAGGATATCAACAAGACCGTGGCGGACGTCATGTCGGCGTTCGGCAAGGTCGATATCCTGATCAACAACGCGGGCACCTCGCGCGCCATGTCCTCGGACAAGATCACCGATGAAGTCTGGCAAGAAGATCTCGACCTGAAACTGTTCGCCGCGATCCGCCTGACGCGTCATGTTTGGCCGGGGATGCAGGAACGCAAATGGGGCCGGATCATCAACGTCCTCAATCTCGGCGCCAAGGCGCCCAAGGCCGGCGGCGCGCCCACGGCGGTATCACGCGCGGCCGGGATGGCCCTGATGAAAATCCTATCGAATGAGGGCGCCCCGCACGGCATCCTGGTCAACGGCATGCTGGTCGGGTTGATCGACTCTGATCAGCATGTGCGCCGTCACAGCGGCATGGGCTCCAACGTCTCCTACGAGGAATTCACCCAGAAAATGGCCGCCAATATTCCTCTGGGCCGCATCGGAAAGGCCGAGGAATTCGCCGCCATGGCGTGTTTTCTCTGCTCCGATCTCGCCGGATTTACCACCGGCACCGCGATCAACATGGATGGCGGCGCCTCCCCCGTGGTGTGAAAAATCCGCCACGTCCGGGTCCGATCCCCGGCGATGGCGGAAACTGTTTGACGCGATTTCGCCGATGCGCGACATGAAGCCGCTCCTGCCTTAGACTTTTTTTCTTAGGAGCAGCGTGACCCATGGACGACTCGTTCGACGCTTCCCTCGAATTCACCCTGGTCGAGGAGGGAGGCTTCACCGGCAACCCCCGCGATTCCCGGTTCGCCTCCAATCACGGCATCACCTTATCCCGGCTGCGCCGCTTCGTCCGCGATCCCGGATTGAGCGTCGACGCGATCGCCCATGTACCCTGCGCGACGGTGCGGGCCATTTATCTGTCCGATTTCTGGAACCGGTCCCGCTGCGACGCGCTGCCGCCTGGCATCGACCTGATGGTGTTCGACCACGCCGTCGACGCCGGCCCTGACCGCGCGGGCCGCGCATTGCAACTCGCCGTGGGTCAAAATCGCGCGGGCGTCGATGGCGCCATCGGCCCCGACACGATCGACCGCGCGTCGTTCATGAACACGCTGACCCTGATCGACGCGCTCACCGCCATGCAACGGACAGGCTATCGCCAGATGGCCGCGTTCGGACTGTTCGGCGACAGCTGGTTGGCCCGCCTCGACCGCCGCCGCGCCGCCGCGCTCGACCTGATGAAAGAAACCGAAACCGTCAGTCGGCGTTGATCTCCTGCACGACATCGAACCCCTCGAACTCGGGATGGCCGAGATAGAGCGGCTTGTTGCCGCCCGCCCCCGCATGGGCGCGGCGGAACGCGTCGGATTTCGTCCACGCCTCAAACACCGCCCGATCAGCCCAGATGGTGTGGGAGGCGAACAGCGTGTGGTCCTCCCGCTCGGGTCCGCGCAGCAAATGGAAGGAGACGAACCCTGGCACGGTTTTCAGATGCGTGTCCCGGCTGGTCCAGACGGTCTGGAAATCCGCCTCCGATCCCCGCGCGACACGGAAGCGATTCATGGCGATGAACATTGGCGCCCCTCCAGTTGGTTCGAAAGCCCAGGATGCGGTATCCTGATGTTCAGAGCAAACCGGAGACACTCATGGGCCGCATCGATGAAACCCGACCGTTCCTGGCCGTGAACATCGCGGTGCTGACGGTATCGGACACGCGCACGCTGGACACCGACACATCTGGCGCCACGCTGGCTGACCGGATCGCCAAATCGGGCCATACGGTTGCCGTGCGCGCGATTGAGAAGGACGACGCCGCCG
Organism: Acetobacteraceae bacterium; assembly: GCA_043785025.1. Lineage (GTDB taxonomy): Bacteria > Pseudomonadota > Alphaproteobacteria > Acetobacterales > Acetobacteraceae > Rhodopila. The sequence goes on along the minus strand of JAYVXQ010000277.1, from coordinate 898 downwards.
CGATCGAGGTTTTGTTACGCCGCTGGATCGGCGACCCCGCCATCGACGTGGTGATCACCACCGGGGGCACCGGTATCACCGGCCGCGACGTCACGCCCGAGGCCTTCGATCGCGTTCTGGACAAGAAAATCGAGGGCTTTGGCGAATTGTTCCGCATGTTGAGCTACCAGAAAATCGGCACCTCGACGATCCAGTCGCGCGCCATCGGCGGGGTCGCGGCGGGGACGTATTTATTCGCTCTGCCCGGCAGCACCGGCGCGGTGAAGGACGGTTGGGACGATATCCTGGTCAATCAGTTGGACAACCGCTTCCGGCCCTGCAACCTGGTCGAACTGATGCCCCGTTTACAGGAACATTTGAAACCGGCCGCGTAACGTCACAGCCTGGCGCGCACGTCCTGACACAGCAATTGTAACGACCGCATCATCGTCTCCGGCGGCAGGATCGCACCGAAATTCAACTCGGCGAGAATCCCGTCAATGCCCAGTTGATCGCGCAATTGTGAGAGGCGGGCCGCGACGGTCGCCGGGGAGCCGATGACGACTTTCTCACGCGGAATGTCGTCATAAGTCAGCCGCTTCGTCGCCTCCAATTCGGCGCGGCGCCGCGCGTTGGGAGAACCTTCCAGTTGCGATATCAATTTCTGGTAACCGGCCATGATGCTGTCATGCGCTTTCGACTGTGCCGCCGCATCGGTGTCCGCGACATGCATGGTCAGGCGCAAATGTATTTCGCCGCGACCTGGATGGCCCGCCGCGCGATAAGCGTCTCGATACACCACCAGATCGGGCGCGAGCGCCGCCAGTGATCCGCTGCGCACCGCGACGAACAATGGAAATCCGAGACGGCCCAATGTTGGAAACGTATCCTCGGAGGCGCCGGCGATGCGGATTGGCGG
>JAYVXQ010000276.1:0-4751 GCA_043785025.1 Acetobacteraceae bacterium | reverse complement strand
GGGTTTCGGAGAAATCCGGGTATACGCGCCCAGGGTTGGTGTGGCGGCGGGCGCAAAACCAAAAGGATACCCGGATTTCGGAGAGATCCGGGTATATCGTGCCGCAAGGCGCTAAAATGGAAACCGCCCAACGCGAACATCGCCTCGTAATCATCTCAATTTCAAAAAAAAGCCAACGCCGTCGTGGCGGCAGGAGCGATGGCCGTGACGATGACCTCCGCGTCGGCCGCGCCGGTTTATGTCTACCAGCAGACTCTCGCGATTTCCGGCGCGACGGTCGCCACGCCGTTCACCAGCTATGACCTCGCGGTCTTCGATCAAACGATCCAGCTTTATTATCTGACGGATCGATCGAATAACGGCATCGACGTGTTCTCCTCCGCCACCAACGCCGTCGTGGAGCAGATCGGCGCCGGGCTGTTCGCCGGAACTCAGGGCGGCGCTAACGCCATCGCCGATCCGAATGGCAGCAGCATCTCCAACATCGGCGCCAATAAGCTTTTGCTCGCCGGGAACGGGCCGGGCACGGTCCTGAGCTTCACGCTCGACGGCCTCCGCGAAACGGTAATCGGCTCGCCGCTCACGACCTCGACGGCCGTCGCGGGCACGCCCGTGCCACCGAACCGTGTCGATGGCGTCGCCTATGCCCCGACCGCGAATACCATTCTGGCGGCGAACAACGTCTCCAATCCCGGCTTCGTCACACGGATCAATAACGCGACCGGCGCGGTGATCCGTTCGATCTTGCTGAATGGCACCGGCGGCTATCCCGATGTCGGCGGCAACGGGGTGGAGGCGACGATCTTCAACTCCTCGCGCGGCACGTTCTTCGTCGCGGTGCCGGCGCTGAACGCCGCGGGAACCGGCGCCGGAGGCTCCATCGAACGCGACGCGGCGACCGGCAATCTGCTGCACACCTACGATTTCAACGCGATAGGTCTCGCGGGCGTGTGCGCCCCCACGGGTCTGGCGCAGGGGGCTGGGGCGTCAATGCTGGTCGCACGCCAGACCGTGATCGGTTCAGGTTAACCCGATCACGGTCTGAATTTTGGCCTGACGAGGGCGATTCACGATTGAGGTTGAAGTCAACCTCAATCGATCGCGCTTAGCCGTCGCCGCTACCGGTGATGGCCGTCGCGCTGGCGGTACTGGGCTTTGCCTTCCGGCGCCGCCAGGTTTGAGAGGCCACGCGTCTCGCTCGGTTCGAAGGCGGACCATGCCGCATTGCAAAAAAACACCCAGGCCTGTTCACGGAGTTTGGGTGTTTTTTCAATCCCCGGACCCGGCGCCGGTTTCCAGCGGCGGCCATGTCAATGGATTACGAACAATAGCACCGGACGGGACGCCTCCAGACTGTCGGGATATTTTACAGTTTTGGGACGGCGGCAATGTCGTCTGGCGGGTCGTTCACCCGCGGAAATAACCGCTTATCATATTGATATAATTGATAATTATTTTTCAATTAAGGAGTAACTCATGAGTACTGGCGATGTCGGAATAGTTTACGGTTGCGGATCGGCAAAATCCTGAGTCTCCACGTAAGTCTAAGAAAAAGCGAATTTTTGGTCCTGGCGCGGAAGTTGCAAGGGGGTTTGCTCTTCTTCACTTTCACCCAGGATAACCGAATGACATTGAAAACTCTGGCAGCTGGTTTGCTACTGGCGACGCTCGCCGGACCGGCCTTCGCGGGCCCAACGACTCTGAACTTCACGGCTACTATCGCGACCGGGTCTGTCCCCTTCAGCACCAGCGTGTCGCTGCCCACGTTCGATAGCACCCTTGGCACCCTGACCAGCATCACGTTGAAGGTCACCAACAACACGACGGCTGAGGTCGATGTTTTCAACAACACCGGGACCAGCCAGGGTTTCACCAATGGTTCGGCGTCTATTCCTGTCACGTTGACGGGTCTTGATTCCACTTCGGCGACCGCGAGCGCGATCGCCACGGTCGCGTCTGGCACCGTGGCCGCGGGTCAGATAGGTAAGTTCCCCGGCATCACCGCCACCAGCACGGGATCGCAGACGGTTCCCACGGCCAATTTCACGCAATACGAAACGGTTGGGGGGCTCAACGCGAACTTTACCGCATCGGCGGGCAATGGCACATACTCGGGTGTCGCGACCCCGGGGGTGTTCTTCAGCGGGAGCGCGACCTCCGGCGGCACCGCTGAGATCATCTATACCTATACGTCCGCCAGCGTGCCGGAACCGGCGACGTTGGCTCTTCTGGGCTTTGGCGCCATGGGCGTGCTCGCCGCGCGGCGCCGCCGGGCCTGAGGCTTGATCGGGGGGGCCCGGAGCCCCCGTCGCGGTCCAGCCTGACAACCCGCTCCCGGCGTCGGCCTGGGGCGGGTTGTTCGACCAGACCAATCTTACGGCCCGCCGAGATCCGTGATCCGATACATATCAGCGAGAAGGGCGTTAAACCCGACGCTCGCCAGGGTCAGCGTCCCGGATGCGTCCACGATCTCCGGATCCATCGGCCATTCCCCATCGGGACCCCGCCGCGGCACCTCGGCCTCGATGCGCGTCGACTGGATCGTCAGAATCTCCCGAACACTGGGGATGATCGTATATGTCCAGACGTGGTTCCAGGTGAGCGTCTCATTCCCCGACGACAGGATTTCGATCAGCAGGATCGGATCCGGCACCATCACCCGAGCGCCCGGCGGGGCGCAGGTGACCGCCAGATCTGGGATACGAAAATTCCGGTTCGCCCGGGCATGCGGAATAATGCCGCCCGCCGTCACGACGCGGCACGGCCGGCCGGCCGGTGTCGATCAAATGGTTCCGCGAAAGCCCAGAGATTTCGGCCCGAATCGACCCATGCCGATCCGCCGCCGGCGCCATCGCCACCGGAATGCCATCGATCAACTGCCAGCGCCGCCCCATCTCCTGTCCAGCGTCCCATTCCAGGAACGCGGCGAGGGTCATCAGCGGCTGAACGGATTTGCGAAGCGCGGCCATGGCTGACGTTAGTACGTCTCAGGCCCGCTGTCGTCGCGCGTTACGCGAGGCGCCTGGCAGTCTGGTAAAGAAAAAATCAGGGTGGAACTCCGGTCTTTCATCCTCCACCCAATCCCGCCTGACGCTATGGCGGACCCTCTAAGGCGACGCCCAACATTAATCGAGGCGCATACTTTCGCATTCAGGGCGACAGACACTCAGGATGAGCGTCCGCAGATGGAGCAATAATTCTTGGGCGTCGCCTAAGCATCCATCTTCAACGCCGCCAAAAACGCCGATTGCGGGATTTCGACCTTGCCGAACTGCCGCATCCGCTTCTTGCCCTCTTTCTGCTTATCCAGCAGCTTGCGTTTGCGGCTGATATCCCCGCCGTAGCATTTCGCGGTCACGTCTTTCGACAACGCTCCAATCGTTTCCCGCGCGATGACCCGCCCGCCGATCGCCGCCTGGATCGCGATCTTGAACAATTGCCGCGGGATCAGATCCTTCAACCGCCCGCAAATCGCCCGCCCGCGCTGCTCCGCCACCGCCCGATGCGCGATAAAGCTCAACGCGTCCACGGGATCGTTGTTCACCAGGATCGAAATCCGCACCAGCTCGCCCTCGGCATACCCGTCGATGTGGTAATCGAAGCTGGCATAGCCGCGGGAGACGGATTTCAACCGGTCATAAAAGTCGAACACGACCTCATTCAACGGGATCCGATACACCGCCATCGCCCGATTGCCGACATAGGTCAGATCGACCTGCACGCCCCGCCGTTCCGTGCACAGCGCCAGGATCGAGCCCAAATACTCGTCCGGCACCATGATCGTGGCCTTGATCCATGGTTCCTCGATATGATCGATATGGGTCGGATCGGGCATATCCACCGGGTTATGCAACTCGGTCATTTTCCCGTTATTCTGGTAGACATGATAAACCACCGACGGCGCGGTCGCGATCAGATCCAGATCGAATTCCCGGCTGAGCCGCTCCTGAATGATCTCCAGATGCAACAACCCCAGAAAGCCGCAGCGAAACCCGAAACCCAACGCCGCCGACGATTCTGGTTCGTAATGAAAACTCGCGTCGTTCAACCGCAGCTTGCCAAGCGATTCCCGCAGCTTCTCGAAATCATCAGCGTCGATCGGAAACAAGCCGCACCAGACCACCGGGATCGACGGCTTGAACCCCGGCAGAGCCTTCGCCGCGGGCGAGCGATCGTCGGTGATCGTATCGCCGATATCGCAATCGGCGACGGTCTTAATGGCGGCGGTGATATACCCCATCTCCCCCGGCCCCAGATCGTCCGTCGCGATCATCTTCGGCGAGAAAACCCCAACCTGCTCGACGACGTGCGTCGCACCCTTGGCCATCATGCGGATCTTCATGCCGCGCTTCATCCGTCCGTCCTTGATCCGCACCAGGATCACGACGCCCAGATATTGATCGTACCAGCTATCGACCAGCAGAGCCTTCAACGGCGCGTTGGCGTCCCCCGTCGGCGGCGGCAGCCGGTGCACCAGCGCCTCCAGCACGCCCTCGATATTGATACCCGTCTTGGCGCTGATCTCCACCGCGTCGGACGCATCGAGCCCGATCACATCCTCGATCTGCTGCTTCACCCGCTCCGGCTCCGCCGCCGGCAAATCAATCTTATTCAGGATCGGCACGATCTCGTGATTGGCCTCAAGCGCCTGATAGACGTTGGCGAGCGTCTGCGCCTCCACCCCCTGGCTGGCGTCCACCACCAGCAAGGAGCCCTCACACGCCGCGAGGCTCCGGCTCACCTCATAGGCG
>JAYVXQ010000275.1:0-4755 GCA_043785025.1 Acetobacteraceae bacterium | reverse complement strand
TGCTGCGCGCGGTCCGCGAACGTTTTAACGTTGCGGGACTTGACCTGGTCAACTAACCTGACCAGATATTGGCGAGAAGATTTTCCGCTCGCGTTAACCCTTTATCAATCTGGTGCCGTTATGCCCGAGATCATGAACCTTTATGATGCGAAAGCTCAGTTGTCGCGCCTGATCGATCGCGCGACAGCGGGGGAAGAAATTTTGATCGGCCGCGCGGGCAAGCCGTTGGTGCGCCTCGTGCCGGTCGACGGCATGATGCCGCGCCAGCCCGGTCTTCTGAAGGGGTTGGTGGTCCCTGACGCTCTGTTCGATCCGCTGCCCGACGACGAACAGGCGGCGTGGGAGTGAACCTGCTGCTGGACACTCACACCGTCGTCTGGTGGTGGGCGGACGATAAACGGATCCCCGCGGCGGCGCGGGCGGCGATCGCCTCCCCAGGCAACATGATCTACGTCAGCGCGGTCAGCGCCTGGGAAATCGCCACCAAAAATCGCCTGGGAAAATGGCCAGGCGTCGAGCGGATCGTCGAGGAGTTCGACGCCCTGCTACGCCGCTCCCGCTTCGTGCCCTTGCCCGTCTCGGTAAGCCATGCGCGCCTCGCGGGAACACTCGATTTCGCGCATCGCGATCCCTTCGACCGGATGCTGATCGCGCAATCGCGGCAGGAGCAGGCGGCTCTGGTCAGCGCCGACGCGGTTTTCCACGATCAGGGATTGGACGTTATCTGGGCGTGAGCGGCCGGATTTTCGTTAAGCCATCCTTGACATTTCAACCCTGAGGCGCGATTTGGACAGGGTTCGCACAGGGTGCGGACGACGCCTGCTTTTATCAATCGGCCCGCGGTTCGCCGCGGGCACGTCGTGTTTCCAGGGTCGGGAATGCGCATATCACGGCAACTGTTCGGGTCCAACGCCCGATTATCCGTAACGGAACCAATCCAACACATGGCACTTTCCGCCGCCGCCCGGGCCATCGAGCCCGCGCAAGACCATTTCATGGGCGAAGATTTCGCCTCTCTCCTCGACGAAACCCTCGGCCGGGATACCGGCTTCGACGGGTCCGTCGTCACCGGACGCATTGTCCGGCTCACCGAAGAATTCGCCATCGTCGATGTCGGCCTGAAGTCGGAAGGACGCGTCCTGCTGAAGGAATTCGCGCCCCCCGGCGTGAAACCCGACATCAAGCCCGGCGACCATGTCGAGCTTTATGTCGAGCGTTATGAGGACAAGGACGGCTCGATCGTTCTGTCGCGTGAGAAAGCCCGCCGCGAGGAAGCCTGGACCAACCTGGAAAAGGCGTTCGAAGGTCAGCAGCGCGTCAACGGCACGATCTATGGCCGGGTCAAGGGCGGCTTCACCGTCGATCTCGGCGGCGCCGTGGCCTTCTTGCCAGGCAGCCAGGTCGATATCCGCCCAGTACGCGACGTCACTCCGTTGATGGGCAACCCGCAGCCGTTCCAGATCCTGAAAATGGATCGCGCCCGCGGCAACATCGTCGTCTCCCGCCGCGCCGTGCTGGAAGAAACCCGCGCGGAACAGCGCAGCGAACTGATCCAGGGCCTGAAAGAGGGCATGATCCTGGACGGCGTCGTGAAGAACATCACCGACTACGGCGCCTTCGTCGATCTGGGCGGCGTGGACGGTCTGTTGCACGTCACCGACATCGCCTGGCGCCGCATCAACCACCCGAGCGAGGCTCTGGTTATCGGCCAGCCCGTCAAGGTGCAGGTGATCCGCTTCAACTCCGAAACCCAGCGCATTTCGTTGGGCATGAAGCAGCTGGAAGCCGATCCCTGGGAAGGCGTCGCCGCCAAGTATCCGCCGGGCGCGCGTTACTCGGGCCGGGTCACGAACATCACCGACTACGGCGCGTTCGTCGAACTGGAACCCGGCGTCGAAGGCCTGGTGCATGTCTCCGAAATGTCCTGGACCAAGAAGAACGTGCATCCCGGCAAGATCGTTTCGACCAGCCAGGAAGTCGACGTCATGGTGCTGGACGTGGACAGCGGCAAACGCCGGATTTCGTTGGGCCTCAAGCAGGTGCAGCGCAACCCGTGGGAGGAGTTCGTCGAGCTTCATCCGATCGGCCGCGAAGTCGAGGGCGAGATCCGCAACATCACCGAGTTCGGTCTGTTCATCGGCCTGTCGGCGGATATCGATGGCATGATCCACATGTCCGATCTGTCCTGGGACGAGCCCGGCGAACTCGCGATGGCCAAATACGAGAAAGGCCAGATCGTCAAAGCCAAAGTCCTCGACGTCGATGTCGAGAAAGAGCGTATTTCCCTGGGCATCAAGCAGTTGCGCGATGATCCGGCGGCGACCGTGCTCGACACCGTTCACAAGGGCGACGTCGTCACCTGCGTGATCAGCGCGATCCAGGCGAACGGCATTGAGGTGAAGGTCAACGACGTGCTGACCGGCTTCATCCGCCGTGCCGAGTTGGCGCGTGACAAAGGCGACCAGCGTCCGGATCGTTTCGCGGTTGGCGAGAAAGTCGATGCGAAAATCGTCTCGGTCGATCGCGCCGCGCGCAAGCTGACGCTGACCATCAAGGGCAAGGAAGTCGAGGAAGAGAAGCAGGCGATGGCCGATTTCGGATCCTCGGATTCGGGCGCGTCTCTCGGCGATATCCTCGGCGCGGCCATTCGCCGGCGGAACCAGCAGACCACCGACTGAACGACCTCTCCCCCCTGGGCTTGCGAAAGCCTGGGGGGTTCTCGTTTCGCATTGAATGGATAGGTCACGGTCATGTCGCTTGACGTCGATCTGTTGCTGGATCGTCGGCGGTTGAAAAATCGCCTGGTGATGTGGCGGACTTTGGCCGTGATCGCGTTCGCCGCTGCGCTGCTGACCGGACTTCACACGGCGGGATTTGGCGGGGACCGGGCGCATATCGCGCGGTTGACCGTGTCCGGGATCATTACCGAAGACCGGAAATTGCTGCGCACCATCGCCGACGCGTCGCGCGATCCCAAAATCAAAGCCATGATCGTCGCGATCAACAGCCCAGGTGGCAGTGTCGCCGGGGGGGAATCGCTGCATCACGCGATCGCGGACTTCGCCGAAAAGAAGCCGGTGGTGGCGGTGATGGGCGGGTTGGCGGCCTCGGCCGGCTACATGATCGCCATGCCAGTCAATCGGGTGTTCGCCCGCGAGTCCACGGTCACCGGCTCGATCGGCGTATTGATGGAAACCGGAGAGATTTCCGGCCTGATGGAAAAATTGGGCGTGACGGCCGAGGCCATCACCTCAGGCCCGTTAAAGAACCAGCCCAGTTTGACGCGGAGCCTGTCGCCGAAGGGGCGGGAGGTTTTGTTGGGGCTCGTGCAGGATATGTATGACCAGTTCGTGGGCATGGTGGCGGCGGGTCGGCATATGGAACCCGACGCGGTACGCGCCCTCGCTGACGGCCGCGCCTATACCGGACGGCAGGCGTTGAAGTTGGGCCTGATCGACGCGATCGGCGATGAACAGGACGCGCGGACCTGGCTTGAGGCCAATAAGGACATCGCCAAGGACCTGCCGGTCGATGAGTTGACGGCACCGACGACCCTGGTGGGCCGCGTGATGACGGATGAGCTTGCACCGATGTTCGACGGCGTGTGGAAAACCCTGATTTCCCAACGTGTTATGCTTGACGGTCCGTGGGCGCTCTGGCACCATTAGGGTGAGAGGCCCAAGCTGGAGGCCTCGTCAGGGGAGATCCGGCGTGACGAAATCTGAGCTGATCGCGGGTCTGACGGCGGATAATCCGCAATTGCGCGGGGCGGATGTCGAAACCATCGTGACAACGATTTTCGATGAAATCACCTCGGCTCTGGCGCGCGGCGCGCGGGTGGAATTGCGCGGGTTCGGCGCCTTCACCGTGAAGCATCGGGGGGCTCGCACGGGCCGCAATCCTCGTACGGGGGAGGCCGTGCCGGTCGACGAGAAATCGGTGCCATTCTTCAAAGCGGGCAAGGAATTGCGGGAGCGGGTGAACAGCGCGAAGCCGGTGCCCGCGACGCGCACGGCATGACGAAGGTGTGGCGCTTTTTGCGTTGGCTGGTCGCGATCCCGTTGCTGATTCTGATGATCGTTTTCGCCTTGTCCAATATGCAACCGGTGGCGCTGGAACTGTTTCCAACCGGGCTCACGATGCCATTGCCGCTGTCGCTGGTGGTGCTCGCGGCGATGGGGATCGGCTTCTTCATGGGCGGCGTGTTCGCCTGGTTGCCGGCTTTGCGGCATCGCCGCGCCGCGCGACACGCGACGGAGGCTTTGCGGGTCATGGAAGCGAAGTATCAGGAACAGACGGCGCGCCTGTCGGGGCCGCGCCTTGCCCCACCTGGCTGACATGGCGCGGGTGAAGATTTGCGGGATCAACGATCCTGAAGCCTTCGATGCCGCGGTCGGGGCGGATTGGATCGGGTTCGTGTTTTTCCCGCGATCGCCCCGATACGTCTCCGCTGAAACGGCGCGCGAGCTGTCGGCGCGGCATCACGGGGGACCGCTTCGGGTCGGCTTATTCGTCAATCCGACGCAAGACGCGATCGCCGCTGTGCTGGCCGTGGTGAAACTGGATATTTTGCAGATTTATGGGCCGGCCGAGGGCCTGCGCGAACGGTTCGGTCTACCCGTGTGGCGCCCGGTCGGCGTGAGTGTCGCCGCGGAATTGCCTGACGCGATGAACGGCGCCGACGCCCTGTTGATCGAGGCGAAGGCGCCCCCCGACGCGACAAGACCGGGTGGCAACGCGCTGCGGTTCGATTGG
>JAYVXQ010000274.1:0-4758 GCA_043785025.1 Acetobacteraceae bacterium | reverse complement strand
TGCGTGTCGATGAAGCCGAGGGCCGCCTCGCGGGCCCGCACAGCGTCCAGATGGTCAAACAGCGTGACTGTCTTCACGCCCACCTCCGCCACCCTCATGCGACACGGCCGCGTTTCCCGGTTACACACGGTACAAGAAATCCCAAGGACCGCGCGCCATGCTCAAAAGCGAACACCGCATCCTGACCACCCATACCGGCAGCCTCCCCCGTCCGGCGGCGCTGACGGAGTTGTACGCGGCGCGCGCGGCCGGAGAGACGGTGGACGAGGCCGCCCTCGACCGCTCGGGCAAAGACGCAACGCGTCATGTCGTGCGCCAGCAAATCGCGGCGGGCATCGATATCGGCAATAATGGCGAGCAGCAGCGTGAGGCGTTTTTCCTGTATGTCCGCCATCGCATGACCGGGTTCGGCGGCAGTTGGACCCGCCGTCCGGTCGCCGACATCGCCAAATATCCCGGCTTTCGCGCATGGGCCGCCGATGTCGAGGGCACCCGCCGCTCGGTCAGCAATCGCGGCACCCTGCCCGCGGCGAACGGGCCGGTGGCGTATATCGATCCGGCTCTGGTGGACGCGGAATGCGCCGAGTTTCAGGCGGCGTTGCGCGAAACGGGTGGCGCGGGCTTCGCCGAACCGTTCATGACGGCCCCTTCCCCCGGGATTATCGCCGCGGCGATGCGCAACGAACATTACGATACCGAGGACGCCTATCTGGCCGCGTTGGGCCGCGCGTTACAGGTCGAGTACGAGGCGATCGTCCGGCACGGGTTCCTGTTGCAAATCGACGCGCCGGATTTGGCGCTGGAACGGCATATCACGTTCCAGGATCAACCGCTGTCCGCGTTCCTCGATTTCGCCGGCCGGGTCGTGGACACGATCAACAACGCGCTGGTGAATATTCCCCGGGACCGTGTGCGCATCCATGCCTGCTGGGGCAATTACGAGGCGCCACATGATTGCGATGTCGATATGGCCGAAATCCTGCCGATGATCAGCCGCGCGCGCGTCGGCGGCTGGGTTTTGCCGATCGCCAATCCGCGCCACCAGCACGAATATCGTTGCCTGAGCGCGCTGCCGTTGGACGACGGCCAGGTCATCGTCGCCGGCGTGATCGATCCGCTGACGAATTTCGTCGAACACCCGGAGGTCGTGGCCGACCGCCTGGAAAACGTCGCCCGCGTGATCGGCGACCCCACGCGGTTGATCGCGGGAACCGATTGCGGGTTCGACACCTCGGCGGGCCGCGGGCGCGTCGCGGAGGACGTGGTTTGGGCTAAATTGACGGCCATGGTGGAGGGGGCGCGGATCGCCTCGAAGCGGTTGGGCATGGCGGGGTAAATCGCCGGAACCGGATCAGCGCGCATGGCCGCCGCCGAGGAGACTTACTGGCGGCTCGCCCAACTGCCGGGGGTCGCCGCCATCCTGACCGCCGCCGCTCTGTCCCGTCTGGGACAGCGGATGTTGGGCTTCGCGATCGTTTTATATGCGCTGACGCGCTTCGACTCCCCAATGCTGGCGGGTTGGCTGTCGTTCACCGCGATCGCGCCCGGTCTGGTGATCAGCCCGCTGGCTGGGGTGCTGCTGGACCGCGCGGGCACGACGCGGAGCATCGTGATCGATCTGACGGTGAGCACGTGTTTGGTGCTGGCTCTGATGCTGGTGGACCTGTTGGAGTGGGCCAGCCCGCCGGTCTTGCTGTGGCTCGCGTTCGGCTTCGCGCTGACCAGTCCGTTGAGCGCGGCCGGGGTCAAGGTGTTGCTGCCCCGTTTGGTGCCGGCCGGGGTCTCGGATCACGCTTTCGCGATGGATACGGCGATTTACGCGCTGGTCGGTGTGATCGGCCTGCCATTGGCGGGCGTTTTGATGGGGTTCGGCGGTTCCGCGTTGACGTTCGGCGCGATCGCGGCGGCCTATGCGGGCGCGTCGATCTGCATGGCGCTGGTGCCGCGGCAGACCGCGACGGCGCGCACCGGACGCGTGTTGACCGAGGCGGTCGCGGGTCTCGTCTATGTGTGGCGTCAGCCACCGTTACGCGGCCTCGCGATCGGCTACAGCCTGAACATGGTGACCTGGGGGATTCTGACGGTGACCGTGCCGGTCGCTCTGGGCCGGCTTTATGGCCCCGGATCCTTCGAGGGGATGGCCGGCCTCGTCTGGGCTGGCGCCGGGATCGGCGCGGGGATCGGCGCCCTGGCGGCCGGTAAAGGCCGGGTGATGGGCCGCGAGGTGCGGACCATGGTCATCTTCATGCTGGCGACCGCGTTCGTGGTCTGGCCGGTCGCGGCGTCGTTCGGGGTATTTGGGCTCGCGGCGGGCCTGACTTTGTGCGGACTGCTGGCCGGACCCATCGATGTTAGCGTGCTGACCTTGCGGCAACGGCGCACGGACCCCGCGCGGTTGGGCCGGGTGCTGGCGATTTCGATGAGTTTGAATATGTCGGGATTTCCGATCGGCGCGGCATTGGGCGGGATGCTGGCCTCGTGGTCAGTCCCCGCGGCGTTCATGGCGGGCGCGCTGGCGTCGGTGTTCGGCGCGGTCGCGATCCGGCGGTTGGTGCCGGATGGCCCCGAGGCCGCGCTGAGATGATCTGGGCTTGTCCGCCCACCGATCCTCCAGCAGGGGGACCCGCGGGCCAGGGACCATTGGGTCCCCTTGGCGGGATCCGGAGTGGAACCCCGATCACCGTGACCAGAGGGGCCCAGATTACACGCCCGCGCGATCAGGCGATGATGTTCAACCGCCCAGGAAGCCCCGGCTTCGCCGTCGACGCGACAACCGGGCGATCGCCGATGGCGCCGTTGTCCTGGTCCCCGTCCTGGCTTCGTTTCGGCGCCAGAGGTTTGGCCGTGCCGTCCGGCCGGCCAATGGGGAGGTCCGGTCCGCGAGAGACGTTCGTGATATTCATGCCCTTGTTCCATTCACCGAGCGAGGCGTTGCGGCGATTCTGACCCGCGAAACGCGCGTCCGACCCGAACGACCCTACGCGAAGAGGGTTAACGAATGATGAAGGTCAATACGTTTTTCGGAAACGGACTCGATGCAAAGCCCAGTACCGCGGGGGTGTCACGCGTGCAGCGCCCCGCCCTCGATCGTGATCCGGTGCATCAGCCGCCGCTCACCCTGATAATCATTCAGCGCGTAGTGCCAGGTCGCGCGATTGTCCCAGAACGCGAGCGAACCAGCCCGCCAGCGCAAGCGGCAGGTGAATTGCGGCTGCGACGCATGCTTATACAGGAACGACAGCAGCGACCGGGATTCGTCATCGGTCCAACCCTCGAACCGCAGCGTGAAGCCGGGATTGACGTAAAGCGCCTTCTTGCCACTTTCGGGATGCGTGATGACGGCGGGATGGATCGCATCCTGCGTGGCGAGTTCGGCATTGCCGATGCGCCCGCGCATGGCGGGCCGGTCCTGGCCGAAGACATGACGGCTGGAGTGCACGCCGCGCAATCGCGACAGCGTGTCTTTCAAGCCATCGGACAGCGCGTCATAGGCCGCGTACATGCTGGCGAACATGGTATCGCCGCCGATGGGCGGAACCTCCCGCGCATACAGCATCGACCCCAACGCGGGTTCCTCGTCATAGCTGTGATCGGTGTGCCAGCCGCCGCCGATATTGGCGGTCTGTTCGGGTTCCTTGGTGACCAACGAGATCTCGTTGTGGCCGTCCAGTTTGGTGAAGAAGCGGTTGATGTTGATCTCGCCGAACCGGCGCGCGGCGGCGATGTGTTGCGCGGGTGTCAGCGATTGATCGCGGAAGACGACGACGCCATGGGTCGCGAGCGCCGCCTTGATGTCCGTCACGATCGTCTCCGGCAGCGTCAAGCCCAGATCGACGCCGCCGATTTCAACACCGACGGAGCCCGCCAGCGGCGTGATGACCAGATCATTGCTTCGCATGCGCCGCCTCCCGGAGTGTTGGCATGACCCTGCCACTCCGGATGACGCGGATCAACTGACGGTCTGGAACCCCGGCAGTGCCTCGGCCACGCGGCGGACCACTGACGCCCAATCGCCCGGTTCGGTCTGACGAAACAGCCGCATGGTCGGATACCAGGGCGTGTCGGAACGATCCGGCGCGTCGAGGCCGGGCAACCAGCGCCAGCAGGCGTCGAAACGGTTCAGCAGCCACACCGGTTTGCCCATGGCGGCCGCGAGATGCGCGACCGCCGTATCGACGCTGATCACCAGATCGAGGGTTTGGATCAACGCCGCCGTGTCCGCGAAATTGCTCAGCCGTCCCGTGAGGTCGATCAGGGGAAACGTCGACGCCTCGGCCTGTCGCGCGGGCGGACCCACCTGCAGCGACACGAACACACACTCCGGCACCGCCGCGATGGGCGCGAGATCGGCGAGCGTCATCGACCGCTTTTTATCGATGGCCATCGCCAAGGCCTCCCCCGGCCGCCGTCCGCCAGCCCAGACGAGGCCAATTCTGGGACCGCGCGCGTCGCGGCGCGCGGGCAGCAAATCCTCCATCGCGGCGACGGCGGCCGCATCGGCGGACAGATAGGGGACGCGGTTCGGGATACTGTTCAGCGTGGTGCCAAAGCCGCCCGGCAGGCTCAGCATCGGGCAATGCAGGTCGTACGGCGGCACCGGATCGTCCTCGCCGATGATATCGCGCACCCCATCCAGCGAGCGCATCAGCGCGACCAAAGGCGAGGGCACCGCCAGAATGACCTTGGCGCCCGCGGCCGCGAGGATGGGCGCATAGCGGCAGAATTGCAGCGTGTCGCCGAAACCCTGTTCGGCCAGCA
>JAYVXQ010000273.1:0-4759 GCA_043785025.1 Acetobacteraceae bacterium | reverse complement strand
ATTTGAAACGTCTTGAGGACAAGGATATCGCCCTCAACCGCTCGATGATCCCTTTGGGCTCCTGCACCATGAAACTCAACGCGACCGCCGAGATGATTCCGATCACGCTCCCCGGTTTCGCCGACATGCACCCGTTCGCGCCCGCCGATCAAACAACAGGATATCAGATCCTGATCCAACGCCTCGGTGATTGGTTGAAGGAGATCACGGGTTTCGCCGGCGTCTCCCTGCAGCCGAACGCGGGATCGCAAGGCGAATACGCGGGATTGCTGGCGATCAAGGGTTGGCAGACAACCCGAGGGCAGGGGCATCGCGATATTTGCCTGATCCCGTCATCAGCCCATGGCACCAATCCCGCGAGCGCGGCGATGGCGGGATTTCGCGTCGTCGTCGTCGGCTGCGATCGTGATGGCAACGTCGATCTCGATGATTTGCGCGCGAAAGTGAAACAGCACGGCGCGGATTTGGCGGCGTTGATGATCACCTATCCCTCGACGCATGGCGTGTTCGAAACCGGAATTCGCGATATCTGCGCCATCACCCATGACGCGGGCGGTCAGGTCTATATGGATGGCGCCAATATGAACGCGCAGGTGGGTCTGACCTCGCCCGCCGCGATCGGCGCCGATGTCTGCCATCTCAATCTGCACAAAACCTTCTGCATTCCGCATGGCGGCGGCGGTCCCGGCGTGGGGCCGATCGGCGTCGCGCCGCATTTGGTGCCCTTTCTGCCGGGCGAAATCGAAGGTGCCGTGTCCGCCGCCCCCTTCGGCAGCGCCCTGATCCTCCCGATTTCCTACGCTTACATCAGGATGATGGGCCCCACTGGGCTCAGGCGGGCAACCGAGGTCGCGATCCTCAACGCCAATTACATCGCCGCGCGTCTGATGGATCATTATCCAATTTTGTATCGCGGTGCCAACGGCATGGTCGCGCATGAATGCATCATCGATTGCCGCGGTTTCCAGACCACCAGCGGCGTGATGGTCGAGGATATCGCCAAGCGCCTGCAAGATTATGGCTATCACGCGCCCACCATGTCCTGGCCCGTCGCGGGCACGCTGATGATCGAACCCACCGAAAGTGAATCGAAAACCGAACTGGACCGTTTCTGTGACGCGATGATTGCGATCGCCCGCGAAATTGCCGCGATCGCAACCGGACAAATGGACAAGACCGACAATCCGCTGAAAAACGCGCCGCACACCGCGCGCGAATTGATGGCGTCCAACTGGACCCATCCTTATTCGCGCGAGCAGGCGGCGTATCCCTTGCCCTATGTCGCGGCCTCGAAATACTGGCCGCCGGTCAAACGTGTCGACAACGTCTACGGCGATCGCAACCTGATCTGCAGCTGCGCGCCGCTGGAGGCGTACGCGCAAGCCGCCGAATGACGTTCAGGTATCCGCGAGCGCGGTCAGAATATGATCGCGCATCGCCAGATCGCCCTCGGCATGAACCGGCTGAATCGCGACATGGGTCGCGCCCGCTGCGAAATGGGCACGCAAACCCTCCTTCACCTTCGCGGCATCGCCCCACAGCACCATCTGGTCGATGAAAGTATCGGACCCGCCATTCGCCAGATCCGCTTCGGTGAAGCCGATGCGCAGGAAATTATTGCGATAATTATCCAGCGTCATATACCGCGCGAGTTCCAACCGTCCCAGAGCGCGAGCTTTCACCGGATCGGCTTCCAGCGTCACTTTCTGTTCGATCGCGCACCATTTCGACGGACCAAGGATTTTCGCCGCCTCGGCCGTATGACGCGGATTGGTGTTATAGGGCAGGGCGCCCATGGTCATTTCACCCGATAATTTCAGCATCAACGGGCCAAGTGCCGCGATCGCGAGCGGGAACATGGCCGCGTTCGCCTCGCCATCACAAATCCCTTTCAAATAGCGCCGCATCGCCGGGATCGGTTTTTCGTAGACGTGGCCGCGCAATCCCTCGACCATCGGCGGATGGCTGACGCCCAATCCGAGAATGAAACGATCGCCATAGAGCTGATTGAGCGTGATCATCCCCCTTCGCGAGGTGAAGGCGTCACGCGCATAAATACTGGCGATCGAGCTGCCGATGTTGAGTTTCGACGTGCAGGACAGCATGAACCCGGCCGTGCTGAACGACTCGTTGCCGCGTGATTCCGGATACCACAAGGTGCCGTAGCCGAGACGTTCGACAGTCGTGACGAATTCGCGGATTTGCGCGGGTCCACTGAGTTTATCGGTCGCATACCAGGCGCCAAGACGGCCGAGTTGCATGGGAATTCTCCTGTTATGCGGCGACGATGATGTTTTTCGCGGCCATGGTGTCGATATCTTCGGGGCTGAAACCCGCCTCGCCGAGAATATCCCGGCTATGCTCCCCCATTTTCGGCGGTTGGCGCGTAATGCCCGGACGCGCGTGATCGCCGAATTCGATCGGCAACGCAGGCAGGCCCGCGACGGTGCCATCGCCACCACCAAAACGCGAGATATAAACATCGAGCAATCCGCCGGTCGCCAGCAAATGCGGATCGACGAACATATCCTTGGGCTGGCCCACGGGCGCCCATGAGACATTGGCCCGCTCGCACCGCGCCTCGACCTCGTTCTGGGGAAACTGGATCAGGATTTCTTGCAACGCCGGAATGAGCCAGGCGCGTTCCGCGAGCCGCGTGACATTGGTGGCGAGGCGCGGATCGGCGGCCAGGGTTTGCAGGCTGAATTCCTCGACGAAACGGCTCCATTGTTGATCGGAGGTGACGCCGATGAATAATTGTCCTTCATGTGCCGTTTTGAACACCTCATAAATAGCCCATGCGCCGCGTCGCGCCGGCATCGGACGCGCCTCAAGCCCAGTGGCGACGATTCCGGCCATATGGGTGCTCATGAGAAAGGCGGCACTTTCGAACAAAGCACTGCTGACGCGTTGACCCGCGCCGGTCAGGTCACGTTCCCGCAACGCCGCCTGCGCCGCGACGACCCCGAACACCGCGCCCATGATATCGATGACCGACGCACCCGCGCGCAACGGTTGCCCGATCGGACCGGTCATCCAGGCGAGGCCGGTTTGAAACTGCACAACCTCATCCAACGCCGGCCGGTGTTCATAGGGTCCGGCGAGGTAACCTTTCAGCGCGAGATAGATCAACCGCGGGTTCAACGGCGACAAATGCTCATAGCCGCACTGTAACCGTTCCATCGTACCGGGGCCGTAATTTTCCAGCACGACGTCGGTATTGGCCACCAAACGATGGATCGCCGCCTGTCCCTCGGGATGTTTCAGATCGATGGCCAGGCTGCGCTTGTTGCGGTTGAACGCGGCGAAAAACCCCGCGCCAAAACCGCCGAGGCGGCGCGTGTGATCGCCGTTCGGCGCCGGTTCGACCTTGATGACGTCGGCGCCCAATTCGGCGAACAGCAATCCCGCGGTCGGCCCCATGACGGTGTGGGAAAATTCAAGAACGTTCAGTCCCGCCAGAGGCCGCGCCGACATCAGGCGGCCATCCGCCGGAACGCGTCCAGGCTGCCCGCGTGGATCAATTCGCCGGGCAATTGGTGTCCGACGATCTCCTCCGCCATGCGCCCAACCTCGATCAATTTATCCAGATCGACGCCGGTCGCGATGCCCATTTCCTCGCACAAAAGCACCAGTTCCTCAGTGCAGATATTGCCCGCTGCTTTTGGTTGGCCGGCGAATGGACAGCCGCCGAGGCCGCCGACCGTCGCGTCGAATCGCGTCACACCCATGCGCATCCCCGACAATGCGTTGGCGACGGCCAGACCGCGTGTGTCGTGCAAATGTAGCGATATTTTCATATCCGGCCAGCGGTTGCGCACCTCGCCAACCGTTCGCTCGATCCGCATCGGCGTGGCCCATCCCATGGTGTCCGCGAGGGAAAACAGCGCGATCGCCGATCCCGTGTCCGCGGCGATTTTCATGCCATCATCGAGGGTTTTGATCACCTGCGCGGGAGAGATATCGCCCTGATAATTGCAGCCGAATGCCGCCATCACGCCTAAACGCGTAACGGGAATGCCGCGCGCGATGTGCAATTCGGCAAGACGTTGCATTTGCGTCAGGTTTTCCGCATGGGTGCGATTGAGGTTCTTTTTGGTGAACCCCTCGGACGCGGTCAGCGAAATCGAGCCGCTGATCGACAGTTTGTCCTTAAACACCAAAGCCCGATCCAGGCCGTTGCCATTAAAGAACAAGCCGGTGTAGTGCACGCCGGGTTTGGGGGTAAAGCCGGTGACCACGGCCTCGGCGTCCGCCCATCCGGGCACGAGGCGGGGATTGACGAAGCTGCAAACCTGGATGTGGCGCAATCCGGTTTCCGACAAGGCGTCAATCAGGCGGACTTTATCTTCGGTGCTGATCGGTCCGGGTTCAATCTGAAAACCCTCGCGCGGGCCTTCCTCGTGAATCTCGACATTTCTGGGCAGATCGGTCATGGCGGGATCCTTTCAGATGATCTTATCGGCGCGCAGGCGGGCGACGGCGTCGGTGTCGTAACCAAGCTCCGCCAGAATTTCGTCGTTATGCTGCCCGAACATCGGCGGCGGACGGTCCACTTTCGGACCGCCATGCGCGAAGGTGAAGGCGGCGACGGGCACGGTGAACGCGCCGGTCACGCCAGGCGCGCTTTCATGCGTGTGCAGCAGGCCCCGGCTGGCGATTTGCGGATCGGCCAAAGCCTCGCCCATCGTGCGCACGCGGGACGCGGGAACATGCCGATCCTGGAACCAATCTTCCCACTCGGCCGCGGTTTTGCCCA
>JAYVXQ010000272.1:0-4779 GCA_043785025.1 Acetobacteraceae bacterium | reverse complement strand
AGGCCATTTTCCGGCTCTCGGGCACCCAATAGCCGAGATAGACATAGGGTAGGCCGAGGGCCCGCGCCCGGTCGATCAACCAGAGGATGGCGTGCGTGCCGAGGGAGCGTTTCTCCATCGTGGGCGCGTAATAGCTGTAGACGGCGGACAGCCCATCGCCCAGGCGGTCGGCGAGGCAGGCGCTGATCAGGCGTGTCTCGGGGTCGCGAAATTCGACCACGAAGGTGTCGACGGGCGTGTCCTCGACCATGGCGCGGTAGTCGTAGAAGCTCATGGTGGCCATATCGCCGCCGGTGTGGCGCGCCTGTTGATAGCGTTGGAACAGTTGGAACTGCTCGGCGGTGGCGCGGGCGGGGGCGATGAAACCCTCCAGTTCGGCGTTGGCTTTGGCGACGCGTTTCAGCGTGTTGCCGGGCTGGAATGTGGCGACGGGAATGCGGATTGGGATGCAGGACTGGCAGGACGGGCAGACCGGGGCGTAAGCGATGTTGTGACTGCGGCGGAAGCCCGCGCGCGACAGGCGGTCATGCAGGGCCTCGGTGCCGGGTCCCGCGATCTCGGTCACGACTTTCCGCTCGGTCCGGCCCGCCACGTAGGGGCAGGGGAGGGGGGCGGTGGTGTAGAAGAATTGCGGCCGGCCGGGGGATTTGAAGTTCATGCGGACATTCCTCGCGGCATGTTCCAGCGTCCCCGCCATGCGGTCAACAAGGGTGTCGAAATCGGCCACCCCGCCAATCAGCGATGCCAGGCGTCGAGCGCGCGGCGGCGCACCACGACGAGTCCGCTGGCCAGATCGTGCAGCGTCCGATGGCGCACGGTGACCAACGCGGCGAGCAGCAGAAGGCCCGACGTTGCCATGGTCAAATAGAACAGGAATGTGAACACCAACGCCTGTAGCCCGGTGGGCGGTCCCAGATCGGCGTCGCGCCGCACCGTCAGGCCCATGATCGACTGCCCAGGGGTGGCTGAGCAATCCCGGAGGAGGCTGAGATAGTGGTAGAGAAACGGCACCGCGGGCAGCCAGGTCATCGCGCCAAAGCCCAGACCGAACGTCAGCAAGCCGAACATGATCAGGATCAGGTAGATGGGGACGAAAATCATCACCAGGAAAACGAAATCCAGCAGCCACGCGACACAGCGGCGGCCCATCACGCCGGTGATGAAGTCTTGATCGGTGACCTCAGGCCGCGCTGAAGGCCTAGAGGAATCGGGATGGGCGAAGACTGTCTGCATCATGGGAGTAACCTAACCTCAGCTGTGACCGCGACGGGCCGCGCGCCCATCAATACCATGGCTCCGTCTCGCCATCGTGTCAGAAAATCCCTTGCATGACGGCTCAACGGATTGCCGGACTGGCCGGGGGCGACCATGAACAGGCTGCGGTTGAGATCGGCGAGGTCGTAGACGCCGCGGAAACTGGCGCCGTGCACGGATTCGAGATCGTCGTTCATGTCGCCGCGATCCAGCGTGGTGCCGTCGCCGGGCGTGCCGATGCGCACGGTCGTGAGGGGACCGAGCAACGGGATAGCGCGTAGGAATGGATGGGCGAACACGGCCTGATGCACCTTCCCCCAGCGCCAGGCGGAGGGGTCCGGCCCGAACCGCGTGGCGAGGGAAGACATCGTGTGGTCGAGGGTGGTTTTCAACAAGGGGGCGCAATCGCCGCCGCACCAATGCGCACCGGCGGGGGACAGAACGTAGGGCACGAAATCGAACAACGGGGCGTTGGCGCCCCAGATCAGGCTGGAGCCCAGATTGGCGCGAGCCAGAATCGCGTCGCGAAACGTCACCATCCAGGTCGTGAAAATCAGCGGTTGCGGGATCGATTCGGTCATCGCGCCATCCCAGTCCCGCAGCGCCCGCGCCGCCCCCGGCACGTCGCGCAACACGGGCAGCAACGCGACGGCGTAGGGGCTGACCACGTCCGTTTGCATGGCGGCGAAGTCGCTGGCCGTCTGCACCTTGCTGGTGTCCAGCAGTGCGCGGATCCGGCGCGCGCGCCAGTCGCGAAACGTATCGCGTCCCATGAACACGGGAAAATCCGGCGGCGCGACCGGCTCATTCGCATTCACGAGGCGGCCGCTGGCGGGTGCGATCACATGCGGCAGCGCGTTGCCCGCCGCGAAGCCAGACCAGCCGAACGCATCGCCGGACGGGATGGGGCGTGGCGCCCGGGGTTCGGAGAGGGCGATGCCCAATTCGGCGTGGGACTGAGCGGCGGCCTCGGGAGGCGGCGGCTCAGGCGGTCGGGCAACCTGTCCGGGTACGGGCGCCCATCCGTCCCCGGCGCGGCGGACCGGCACCCGGCCGGTGACGTACTGGGCGATCGTGCGCCTGTCGGCGGTTATGAGGTTCTGCACCGGTGCGACGATGGTCGCGGCCGCGCGTCCGGCGTCCTCGACCGAGGTGGCGTGGTTCAGGGCCAGTAAGCCGGAGGCGCTGGTGTCGTTCGGCAGCAAATTCGCCATCGCCACGGCGAGGATCGTTTTGGCGGTGGGATCGGCGTCGCTGATCACCGGCCCGTGCCGGGTGGCGCGGACCGTGATCGTCACATCGGGGGCGCCGCGCACGCGGATTCGTTCCTCATGCGACTCCACCACGGCGTCAGGGGATTCCAGATAGACATCCTGGGTGTCCGCGCCCGTGGTCGTGAACGTCCAGGCGATTTTGCCGTTATGGCCGAGGATCAAAAACGGCGCTCCAGGCCCGGTCGCGCCGGCGAGGACATGCGACGGCGTTTCGATCCGGACCAGGTACCACAGGCTGGGAAAACCGAAGGCCAGATGCGGGTCGCCCGCCAGCAGCGGAGCCCCGGTATCGGTCCAACGCCCATCCACGGCCCATGCGTTGGAGGCGCGCATGGGCTGCGTGTACGCGGCGGGGAAGGCGGGGATCCGGTTCAGCAAGGCCTCGGCCGTCGCGGCGGCGCCTGGCGGGTCGGTGACACGGCGCGCGTCCGGACGTGGGGGCGGGGGGAAGGCGGGCCAAAGCTCCTCCAGCATTTTCAGCGGGATTTTGTCGCGCAGCGCGAGACGCGCCAGTTCCGAGCGGTAGTTGCCGGACAAATACAGGCCCATCGTTCTGGCCCACAGAAGGCTGTCGGCGGGACGCCAGGGTTCCGGCGCGCCAAGGATCAGGAACTCCAGCGCGGCGAAGCGGCCGCGCTCGGCGATCCAGGCGTTGACGCCCATGGCATAGGCGTCCAGGGCGGCTTTCGCCTCGGGCGATTGCGCCGCGACATCGGCCTCGGCGAGGCGTCCGAGACCGAAGACGCGCATGTGGCGGTCGATGGGCAGGGTCGCGGAGCCCGCCAGCTCGGACAGCCGGCCGCGGGCGGCGCGGCGCATCAGGTCCATCTGGAACAGCCGGTCGCGCGCGTGAACGAAACCCAGAGCGATGAAGGCGTCGTGCTCCGACTCCGCCTGAATGCGTGGGATGCCGTCCTGGTCGAATGTGACATTGGCTGGCGCCGACAGTCCCGCGATGCGCAATGTCTGCTGATTCGCGGGGAGGGTGAGCCACAGCAGGCCCGTGAGGAAAATCGCGACCGCCGGGATCACGCCCAACAGAATGAAACCGATCCGGCGCGCCCATCGGCGGGCTCCGGACGGCGTGGTGGTCTCAGCGGGATGCGGGAACCGGCGGCGGCGCGCCATCGGCGGCCCGTTAGCCGATCGGCGGCAGATCGAGGCGAACGATCTCCGGATTGCCGTTGAACTTAGGGAATCGCTTCAGGATCAGCGGATCGTGGCCGGGGATCACATGATCCGGGCCGTCGGCGAGGCTGTTGATGATGTCGAAGCCTTTCAACATGCGGGCGACGTCGACGACGACGGGAAACGGATTGCGCTGACGGATATTGCCCCACATATGCGCCGCGTCGCCGGCCAGCACGACGGTGCCGCGCGCGGTCGGCACACGGATCGACTGGATGCCACCGGAGTGGCCGCCGATCAGATGCACGGTAATCCCTGGCGCGATTTCGACCGTGCCCTCATGCAGTTTCAGGCGTTCGCTGTAGAGCGCGGTAACAGCGCTTTTGACGTCGTCGACGTCGAAGGGGCGTTTGAGGAACGGTTCGCACATGCAGGGGCCGGTGCAATAGCTCATTTCCGCCGCCTGCAAGTGGAACATCGCGTTGGGGAAGTATTCCATGCCGCCCGCGTGATCCCAGTGCATGTGGGTCAGGATCACGTCTTTCGCCGTCATGGGATCGATGCCGGCGTCCAGCAGGGCCTGAGCGGGCGTGCGCAATAATTCCCGCCCGCGGCGCGCGGCCGAGGCGGGATTGAACCCGGTATCCATGATGATCGTGCGCGGGTTCGCTGAGCCGACCGGCCCCTTGATGGCGAAAATCAGAAAATCCAGCGGGTCGGCGGCCAAATGATCGTCGGGGATGATGTAGTTCTGATATTGCAACCGTCCGCCATCCAGAATGCCGTAACGCAAGGCCAGAATTTCATAAGTGACCGCCATCTCGCCGCTCCCGTTTCACGCTGTGACCGCTGGCGGCGAATCCCTGACCGCCGGTCACTGTTTAAAGCCTTTCCTCGCGGGTTGGAAACGCGGCCGGTTTCCGGCCGACGGGATAGTGCTTTAGGCTAGAGGTATCGTTGTCATTGGGAGATCATTCATGAGCCAGCTACCGACCGTGGGATTTATTGGCGCGGGCAATATGGGCTGGCCCATGGCGGCCTGTCTGGTGAAGGCGGGGTTTTCGGTCCTGATCAACGATTCGCGGCGGGAGGTCGCGGATAATTTCGCCCAATCCGTTGGCGG
>JAYVXQ010000271.1:0-4780 GCA_043785025.1 Acetobacteraceae bacterium | reverse complement strand
TGATCAGGTCGATCAGGCCCGAGCCCGCCAGCATCGCCGCGACATAGGCCCGATCGGCCGTCGGCGGAATTTGGATGCAGGCGCGCGGCAGGCCAGCCGCCTCCAACCCCGTCACCAGGGCGGCGTTGATGGCGGACGCGGAAAGCAGGCTGTCGGATCCGCCGCGCAAGATCACCGCGTTGCCGGATTTCAGGCACAAGGCCGAGGCGTCGGCGCCCACGTTCGGGCGGCTTTCATAGATCATGCCGATCACCCCGATGGGCGTGGCGATGCGGCGGAAGTTCAGCCCGTTCGGGCGGGTCCAATCGGCCAGGACCCGGCCCAGAGGGTCAGGCAACGCGGCGACCTCCTCCAGGCCGCGGGCCATCGCCTCGACCCGCGCCTCGTTCAACATCAGCCGGTCACGGAAGGCGTTGGTGCCCTCGAACCGGGCGAGGTCCGCGGCGTTGGCGGCGAGGATTTCGGGGCGGTTGTCTCGCAAGGCCGTTGCCATGACCCGCAGCGCGTGGTCACGGGTCGCGGCGCTGCTGCCCGCCAGCACGCGGGAGGCGTCGCGCGCCGCATGGGCTGCCCGCTGAAGATGCCCGGTCAGATCGATATCCTGGTCCATGCGCGGAGTGTGCCGCGTCGCGCGGGGTTGGGCCAGAGGGAATGCCAGAGGGAATACCAGAGGGAATGCCAGAGGGAATGCCAGAGGGAATACCTCAGAACGACGCGCGTGTTTGTTGCCAGCGGGCCATCTGGCGGGTTAACGTCCGGACGAGGCCTATTCCGGCGGCGAGTGTAATCATGCCGGAAATGCTTCAAGGGAGGGCGTCGCGGTGGTCATCGCCGTCGCGCCCCTGTGCAACAGGGTGATCTGGCTGGAGGTCCCGAACGGATCACCCGCGGCAAGAAAGGCGCAACTCGATGCCCACAGGCACCGTGAAATGGTTCAACGCAACCAAAGGCTATGGGTTTATCGGTCCAGACGCCGGCGACAAGGACATCTTCGTTCACATCAGCGCGGTCCAGAAGGCGGGCATGCGGACGCTGAATGAGGGGCAGAAACTGCAATTCGAGGTGGAGTTGCAGGCCAACGGCCGCGCCGCGGCGATCGACCTGGCCGAATCGAGCTGATCAGAGCAGTACGTTAAACGGCGGGCATTCCCGGGAAACGGGCGGAAACCCTGGCCGTTTCGCGGGCGGAACCGGCGGGGCTTGCATGACGTTCACTGGTCATCTAGGCAAGCACCGAAATCGGAACAGGCTTTAATGAGTCATACCCTGGAAGAACGCCTCCGGTCGCGGCGCCTGCCAGGCGCGACGCCTGAGGTCGCCCTCGACGCCGCCGCCATCCGGGACGCTTACCGGCGCTGGTCTGGAGTGTACGACGTGGTGTTCGGCGGCGTATCGTCGTTTGGACGCAAGCGCGCCGCCGCCCTGGTTAATCGGCTGCCGGGACGGGAAGTGCTGGAAGTCGGTGTCGGCACCGGCCTCGCGCTGCCGCGCTATACCCAGGATAAGCGCATCACCGGGATCGATCTGTCGGCGGAGATGCTGGCTTTGGCCCGCCGCCGCGCTCAGGATCTCGGGTTACGCAATGTCGCGGCGCTGCGTGAAATGGACGCCGAGGCGACCGATTTCGCCGATGGCCAGTTCGATACCGCGGTGGCGATGTTCGTGGCCTCGGTCGTGCCGAATCCGCGGCGGTTGCTGGCCGAGTTGCGCCGCGTGGTGAAGCCTGGCGGCAATATCCTGCTGGTCAATCATTTCGCCGCCGAGGGCGGGCCGCGCTGGTGGGTGGAGCGCGCAATGGCGCCGATGTCGCGCCGTTTGGGCTGGCACCCGGACTTCTCGATGCGCGCGCTGTTCGACGCCGAGGAAATCGCGGACCTGGAAATCAGCGGCGTCCCGCCGATGGGCATTTTCACCCTGGTGCGGCTGGCCAACTGACCGGTGGCCTCGACCCGTCCGGTTTTGACGGTTTGGTACAACACGAAATGCCCGGTTTGTAACGCTGGTATCGACTGGCAGCGCAACCGCCTGGTCCGCGCCGCGCGCGCGGGCGCCATTGAATTTCGCGATATCGACGCCGAGCCGGACGCGCTGGCGCGGTTTGGCGCCTCGGTCGAGGATGTGCGCCGGCGATTGCACGGCGTCGACGCCGAGGGACGGTTTTTCACCGGGGCCGACTGCGCGATCGAGATCTGGCGGCGCACCCCCGGCGACGGCTGGTTGGCCAGTCTGGTCGATCGCCGAGTATTACGAAGCCTGGCGCGGTTCGGCTATGATCGTTTCGCGGATGGGCTGTACGCGTGGAACCGCTGGATGCGGCACTGGTGATCGCTCAGGCGCCCGGACTGAGTTCTATGACGACGGGAACATGGTCCGATGGTTGGGTGCGGTTGCGCTCCTCGCGATCGGGGGCGGCGGAGATCAGACGCTCCGCGACGTCAGCCGATAGCAGCGCGTGATCGATTCGCAGGCCCGAATCCCGCTCCCACGCGCCGCCCTGGTAATCCCAGAAGGTGAAGACGCGGCCAAGCGGATGCAATGCGCGAATGGCGTCGGTCAGACCCATCCATAACAGGCGGCGATAGCGGGCGCGGGTTTCCAGCCGCACCAGCGCGTCGGTGGGCGCCAGCGCGTTGGGGGCGAGGTCGTCATCCGTTGGACAGACATTGAAATCGCCCGTGATGACCAACGGTGTATCCGCCGCCAACAGGATTTCCGCGCGTTCGGCCAGCCGGTCCATCCAGGCGAGTTTATAGGCGTAGCCTTCCTCGCCGCGTGAATTGCCGTTCGGCAGATAAATGCCGATGACCGTCAAACCGCCCGTTTCGACCTCGATATAGCGCGCCTGCGGGTCATCGGCGGGCAGGCCGGGCAGCGCGCGATGCACGACGGTGACCGGCGCGCGCGACAGCACGGCGACGCCGTTATAGGCTTTTTGCCCGACGATTTCGCACTGGTAGCCCAGGGCCTGATAGGTGTGGGCGGGAAATTGCGCGGCCTCGCATTTAATCTCTTGCAGAAACAAAAGATCGGGTTGGACGCGGTCGAGCCAGGCGGCGACGTGGGTTTCGCGCTGGCGGATGGAATTGACGTTCCAGGTTGCGATTTTCATGCTCACGATTTCTGCCACCTGGGCGTCGCCGGGTCAAAGCGGGGCCGGGTCAAAGCGGGGCCGGGTCAAAGCGGGGGCGACGCCGGTCGGGGCCGCGACAGGGAATCGTCCGATCAGGTGGCCACACCCGATCGGATAAAGATGCCCGCCAATCAAAGACAGGGCATCGTCCGATCAGGTGTGGCCACACCTGATCGGAAATCGCCGTGGCGTCACAACAAATCCCGAAGCTCCCGCAAATCCACCATCCCGACATCCGACACGGCCCACCACACCATGCCGTCCTTGGTCCAGGACAGCACGTTCAATCCCGCCGACCGCGCCTCCGACGACGCCATGCCGACGGTCCCTGGCCAGACAAACACGCTGATCATGTGCAGGCGCCGCTGATACACCAATGCCGCGACGCGGCGGCCGTCGACAAAATCCAGCCGTCCGCCGATCAGATGAAACCCCTCGGCTGTCAGATCGGTCACGGGTGGGGCGAACTCCACCTTGCCGTTGAACCAGGGGCGCACGGTGTGCTGATCGCTGGACAGGACCTGCGTCGGATTGTTTTGCAGCAATGACCGGACATGGGCGGCGACGGCGTCATGCCCGGCGATCGAGCCGCCCTCGGGCCCTCGCAAAAAAGCCCAGGTGCCGGAGATGGAGAGGAGGCAGACGGCGGCGAGGGCGGCGGCCTGGCGGGCCCAACCCGACCAGAGGGACACCGGACGCACGGGCGTCAGGATCGCGCGTTTTTGTTCATCGGCCAAAGCGGCGCGAATCCGGTCCTCCAGCCCACCGGGCGCGGGAGCGTGCTCCAACCGGGAGACCTCCTCCGAAAACAAACGCAAATCGGCGATGAAGGCGCGGCACGCCGGACAGTCCGCCTGATGCGCGGCGATTTCGGCGGCGGTGCTTTCGGATACTTCATGGTCCAGCCAGGCCCCGGCCTGATCCTGGACGTCGTCACATCGCATGATGGTCACTCTCCCGCGTCTGATCCCGAAACCGGGAGCGTAATTCCGCCCGTGCGCGGGACAGTCGTGACATCACCGTCCCTTGCGGCACGCCGAGCACGACCGCGATCTCAGCATAGGACATGTCCTCGATTTCGCGCAGCACCAAAACCTCTCGATACAGCGGCGTCAGCGCCGCCAGGGCCCGTGATATCCGGGCTTTTTCACCCGCCTCGATCAATCGCGCCTCGGGCGAGGGTTCGTCCGAGGCGAAGTCCATCGTCATGTCCGCCCCGCTCGCGCCATAGGCGGATTCGATGGGGATGACGTTGTTGGCGCGGCGGCGGACCGACAAGGCCCGCCAGGCCACGTTACGCACGATCGCCAGCAGCCACGGGCGGATGTCGCCGCCGCGAAATCCATCGAAGCCGCGTAGCGCCCGGATATAGGCGTCCTGCACCACGTCCTCGGCGTCCGCGCGGTCGCGCATCAGCCAGAACGCGAGCGAGAAGGCCGCGCGCAGATGCGGCAGTGCCAGTTGTTCGAACGGTTTCGGTGCCGGCATGACATCCCCCAACGGAGCATCATGAACCAGGACTCCGCTGCTGGCGATTTATTCCTGGACCTGGGGTTTATACCCGGATCTCTCCGAAATCCGGGTATCCTTTTGGTTTTGCGCCCGCCGCCACACCAACCCTGGGCGCGTATACCCGGATCTCTCCGAAAT
>JAYVXQ010000270.1:0-4787 GCA_043785025.1 Acetobacteraceae bacterium | reverse complement strand
CATGCAAAGCCCGAAATCTCTTGCCTTTGTCATGCTGGTTCATGCCGCGATTCCCTCCACTGGCGCCAAAGCGTTGCGACCCCGGATCATATCAGAGGCTTTCTCGGCGATCATCATCGTTGAACTATAGGTGTTGGCCGAGGGCATGTTCGGCATGATCGAGGCGTCGACGACCCGCAAGCCGCTGAGCCCGTGCACCAGCAATTGATCGGAGACGACGGCGGTCTTATCGGTGACCGGCCCCATCCGCGCGGTGCCGATCAAATGATAACAGGTCGATCCGTATTGACGCGCGAAATCCAGCCATTCGTCATCGCTTTCAACGCCCGATGCCGGTAATTCGTCACGATCAAAAAACGGTGCAAGCGCCTGGGTGTGCAGCAATTTCCGGGCGAGGCGCATGCCGTTGACCATCACCCGCCGGTCCATCGCGTCTTTCAGGTAGTTCGGCTGGATCGCCGGATCCTCGAACGGATCGACCGAGCGGGCGCGCACGTAACCCGTGCTCTCCGGCCGGTGCTGCCAGACCCCCGCGGTCATGCCGGGATAGTCGTCGAGCAGGCCGACAAAGCCCTGTTTATAGCTGGCGGGGGAGAACACGCCCTGGACATCGGGCGGTGCGGCCAGGCCGGCGGAATTCCAGAACCAGTGCACCAAAGACGGGCTGACCGCCAGGATCGAGGGCCGCCCCAAAACCCAGCGCGCGATCTGGCCCACGAGGCCGAAACCCTTCGACATTTCGTTGATGGTGCGAATGTTCTTCACCCGGGCGACAATGCGGGCGGCGTAATGATCGCGGAAATTCTCGCCGACCGGCAGATCGGCGATCACCGGAACGCCGAGATCTTGTAACAAACCCGCCGGCCCCACACCGGAGATTTGCAGCAGTTTCGCGGTGTTGGCGGTGCCGGACGACACGATCACCTCGCGCCGCGCGAAGACGTTTTTGATCGTGCTCCGGTCCCGATCGTCGACGTAGCGGACGCCGGTGGCGCGGTTGCCCTCGAACAGGATTTTCGCCGCGCGGGCATCGGTGCGCACGTCCAGCCGGCCGGTGGCGCGCGCCGGATGCAGGAACACGCGCGCGGCGGAATGGCGGAAGCCGCGGTTGATCAGGCGCTGGAAATACCCGACGCCGGCCTGGTTGTCGCCGGAGTTATAATCCTCGCAGCGGGGGATCCCGAGTTCTCCGGCACCCTCCATGAACGCGTCGCAGACCGGATGGAACCAGTCCATGTCGGTGACCGGCATCGCGCCCTCCCGGCCGTGGATGCGGGGATCGCCGGCGCCGACGCGATTTTCCGTCCGCTTGAAATACGGCAGCACATCGACATAACCCCAACCGCGATTGCCGCGCTGCGCCCAATGATCGAAGTCGGCGCGCTGGCCGCGATTATAGATCATGCCGTTGATGGAACTCGATCCGCCCAAGGTGCGGCCCTGGGTTGTGGGAATGCGGCGGCCATTGATGCCCTCCCCCGGCTCGGTCTGGAATTGCCAGGTGTAGGAGGGGTTGAACAGCATCTTGATGAAGCCGGCCGGGATATGAATGAACGGATGCCGATCCGGCGGGCCGCATTCCAGGACGCAGACGGTGACGCCCGGATCCTCCGTCAGACGGCTGCACAGCACCGAACCGGCGGCCCCGCTGCCAACGATCACATAATCGAACGTATCGCCCGCCGCTGCGTCCACGCGTCACTCCGTTGCGTTAAGCCCAGAAATCATCCTATGCTTTCCCGGTCGATCCGTCCAAGCATGGAAGCTGAAACACCAGCGTAACCCAACACGGAGCCCGCATGAAATTTGTTTGCGACGCACCGCACGACCGCACCTGGTTCCGCCTGACGTCCGAGGGCGAGGCGAATGCCGAGTCCGAGGAAATGCACCATGCGGTCGAAAAACATTACCGGCGCGAGTGGGAGCGGGCGACCGAGAGTTTCCAGCCCAGTACGAGTGTTTTCATTGAGCAGGATATCAATAAGGCGGCGCATATCCAGCGCGCGATGCCGCTGTTTCTGACCCTGCGCGACCAGGAGGGCCACGGCCTCGCGACCGCGATGCTGCCGCCGGGTGCGAGCACCAATGGCGCCTGCATCATCGTCGGCCCCGGCAATACCGACCCCTATATCGACCACGCGGACGCGATCGGGTCATTGGCGGACCATTTCGGCCTCACGCTGGATCGCGCCGCCTGTTTTCCCTATCGCCGTTGAACAGGAGATCGCCACGATGACCGATAAACTCGATCGCTTCGTCAAAGACTGCCGCGCGGCCCTCGTTACGCAGCCGGGCACGCCGGGACGGGAGAAAGTGCGGGAGCTTGTCAAACAGGTGCTGAGCGACCCGGACTTCATCGCGACCTATATCCCCGAGGGCACGCCGGAGCGGCATGTCCTGTTCGAGGATCCGGAGCTTGGCTTCACCGTTTTGGCGCATGGCTACACCGGCGCCAAAGGATCAAAACCCCATGATCACGGTCCCTCCTGGGCCATCTATGGCCAGGCGGCGGGCGAGACGATCATGACCGCGTGGGACTGCCTCGCGCGGCCGTCGGAAAACGCGCCCGGCAAGGCGAAATACAATCACGATTACGTGATGAAAACCGGCGACGCGTACCTGTACGACGTCGGCGTGCTGCACTCGCCGGAACGGACCTCGGCGACGCGTTTGCTGCGGATCGAGGGCGTGAACATGATGAAGGTGAAACGTCTGCCGTATGAGGCGGTCAGCCAGGCGGCGGCGGCGGAATAATCTGCTTTTCGTCGATGACGTGCGTTTTAATCCGGCCAATGAACAGCGCGCCGTCGTCCGTCAGAGCCTTCATCTCTGGCGTGGCGGCGGCGCGTTTGAAACTGTCCATGTCGTCATACCAAAGCTCGGCGAAGCCATCGATGTCCACGTCCGTGTCGGGAATATCCGGGCGTGAGAGCGTGGTGACGATGTGCGACTGCACATAGCGCCGCACACCCGGAACGGACAGCGCGAGCGGGCCGTGGATATTCAGCCAATGATCAACGAACTGATCGTGCGTCAGATGAGGCTTACGGGTCAGCAGCGACAGTAACTTGATCATCAGGCGGCTTCCGCCATCGTCGAGCGTTCGCACGCCACGGTCGTGCGGTGCATGTCGCGCACCTCGTCGGCGGGGAACGGACGGGCGCGGTGCATGGTGGCGCGATTGTCCCACACCACCAGATCCCATTGCCGCCATTCATGGGCGTAAACGAAGCGCCGTTGAGTCGCGTGCTCGGCCAGATCGCGCAGGAATTGCCGCGCCTCGGGCACCGGCCAGCCATTGATGGCGCCGGCGTGCGACGCGAGATACAGGGATTTGCGGCCCGTGGACGGATGCCGCCGGACCAGACGTTGCAGGACCGGTTTCAAGCGCTCGCGGTCCTCATCCGTGAAGTCGGTGAAGCCGAGGCTGGCGCGCGAGTATAGCTGGCTGTGCTCGCAGATCAGCTCCTCGCATTCCGCCTTCAGATCCGCGTCGAGCGCGTCATAAGCAGCGCGCATATCGGCGAATTCGGTGTTGCCGCCGCTGCCCGGAATGATCCGCGCCGATAACAACGAGAATTTCGCCGGGACCTCCTTGAACGAACTGTCGGAATGCCACAGCCGATTGCCCAAACTGAACAGCCGGCGCCGCGAATCCCGGGCCAGCACCTGATTATCCAGACCGAGATTGGAGATGTCGTTCATATGCGCCGAAGCGAGCCGGCGACCCTGATGGAAATTCAGGTCGCCGGTCGCGAGTTCCAGATCGCCAAAGTTCCGGCTGAACGCCATTTGCGTATCGTCGGTCAAACGCTGATCGCGGAAAACCAGCACGCCGAACTGGTCCATGCCCGCGTCGATTTGCAGCACCTCCGCCGGTGTCAGCGGTCGCGTGATGTCGATCCCGGAAACCTCCCCGCCGAAGAACGGCCGGGACACGGGATCGATGGGCTGGATCATCACGCCACGAGTTCCGGCATATCGAACGCGCGAGCGAACCGCTTCGCCGGTTCCAGCGGATCGCCGTATTTGCGGTGCATCGCGGTGTGGTAGGCGGCGGCGAGCAGCAGCGTATCGCGGGACTTCTGCGTGTTGGTGCCGAAATCCATCAGCATGCACTGCGCGATTTCCTGGTTGTGCGGATCGTTGCCAAGTTTGGCGGCGGCCAACGCGATGCGGGCGACCAGCGGCGCGCGATCGGCGAAACTGTCGCAATAGGCCTGAGTCCAGCCGATGCTGTCCGCCCCGTTCAACGAACAGATCGCCGCATCCACCCGGTCCAGCACCTGAGCCTGCGACAGGCCCCCGGCATTGGCCGTCGGGAAAGCGATCGGATGCACATCGCCCAATCCAATCTGATGGCCGGCGACGCGATTGGCGAAGCTGGCGGCGACGAACAGCAAACGCAGCCGCCGCGGATGATCGAACCGGTCCCAGAACCATGCCAATGTGTTATGATACTCATAACAGTGATGCGGCATGTTGAAATTTTCCGGCGTGTGCGTTTCCAGCACGATCTGCCCCACCGCCAGTTGCAGCGCGTCGAGGATCCGGCGCGGATTTTTGCCCGCCTTGACCAGATCCAGCACCGATTTCAGCACCATGATTTCGTTGTCGCGCAGCACCGTGCGGATCAACGCCGCGGTTTCGTCCGCGCTCACGGCACCGGTCTGGCGCAGCGCCGCGACCTCGGCGTCGCTGACACCGCCATAGGGAACGGCATGCAGCGCCTCCCCCTCGATATGCATTTTGACGTAGTTGCACGCCATCTCATACGTCGAATACCA
>JAYVXQ010000269.1:0-14881 GCA_043785025.1 Acetobacteraceae bacterium | reverse complement strand
GTTTTCGCCTTGACCATCCGCAATGGATTATAGGTCAGCACCAACGAGCCATCCTGCTTCTTCACACGGTTGAACGTCCGCACCAGGCCCCGGCTCGGCCGGCTGGCGCTCCGCCGGCTTTCCACCACCTCGCACTCCACATGGATCGTATCGCCCGCGAAGGTCGGCGCCTTCACATCCAGAGTCATGTTCAGGAACGCGAATCCGGTGTGCTGCATGGTCGCGTGCACCAGCAATCCCTCAGCGAAGGAATACACCATCGCGCCCGGCACGACCCGTCGCGTGATATCGCTCTCGTGCTTCAAAAACTCCACGTTCGAAAACAAGACCTCGGTCATCCCGGTCACACCGATGAAATTCACCAGATCGGCCTCGGTCAACGTCCGGCCGATGGTACGAAATCTCCGCCCCACCGGCAGATCCTCGAAATACTGGCCAAGCCCCAAAACCTCGTAACCATCGATCTCAGTCATGCCCCGTCCTCCAACCCGCTCGCCTTCACCAGGAACTGTGCGGCATCACGGCCACTCCGGCCAGCGCAAACCCGCTCACGCCCAATCTCCTCACCAACTGTAACATGAGGTTCGTTGCAACCCGGACGGTGCGTGGTAGTCTCCCTCCGCCACTTCCAGTGATCTCGAGGCCTTCATGCCTGCCTTACCCCGCCGACGCCCGCCCGCCCTCCATTTTTCCACGATCATCACAGCCTTACTTCTGGGCTTATTGACTGGATGCGCAACGGCCCCGCCCGCGAGCGACCCTGAAGCACTGACGGAATTCCGCCAGACCAATGACCCGATCGAACCGACCAACCGCGTATTTTACAAAGTGAATGACGCGCTGGACACGGCGATCCTCGCTCCCGCGGCACGCGCCTATCGGTTCGTCCTCCCGGCGCCGGTGCGCACCGGCATCCATAACGTGTTAGATAATCTCGGCTCGCCGGTTCGCTTCGCCAACGATGTCCTGCAGGGCAAGCCACTGCGCGCCGGCGACACCGCCGTCCGCTTCGTCGTCAATTCGACATTCGGTCTCGCGGGATTGATCGACGTCGGCAAGCGCGTGAACATCCCCGGCCACGATACCGATTTCGGTCTCACCCTTGGTCATTGGGGCGTGCCGGAGGGGCCGTTCCTCTATCTGCCGATCCTCGGCCCGTCCAGCCCGCGCGACGCGGCCGGGTTCGGCGTCGATATCGTGATGGACCCCTTCACCTGGGTTGGCCGCGGCACCACCGCCGCGACCGTGGGCACCTGGTCTCGCACCGTCGCCGGCGCGCTGGACACGCGCTCCGATCTGCTTGACCCGGTCGACCAAATCAAGAAAACCGCCCTCGATCCCTACGCCACGTTCCGCAGCCTTTACCGGCAAAACCGCATGGGAAAGCTTGAAAAACTCAGCGCGCCCGATCCGTGGCAAGATCACGCCTGGGTGCCCGGAAGCCGGCCTCAGGCCCTAAACCCGCGCTGACACATTCTTCAGGCCATTCTTCAGGAGCCTTACGATGAACCGACGAGACCTTCTCACCGCCGGCGTGATCCTGGCCAGTCTCGGCGCCGCCGCGACCCCAGCCGCCGCGCAAGGCGTGGAAAAAGCCAGCGCCTTCGTGCAGCAAACCGGCAACAATCTGGTCGCCATCGTCAACGGATCGCAGGCCGCGGCCGAGAAACGCCGCTCACTGGCGCAAGTTCTCAACGCCGCCGTGGACGTCGACGGCATCGGCCGATTCTGTCTCGGCCGCTATTGGCGGACCGCGACGGTCGATCAGCAATCCCGCTACCTCACTGCCTTCCACGAGGTTTTGGTCTCCAACATCTCGTCGAAACTCGGCGAATATCGCGGCGTGAAAGTCTCCGTGCTGAAAGGCCGTGAGCAGGAAGACACCGCCATCGTCACCACGGTCGTGGAGCGTCCCAACAATCCGCCAACCACCGTCGATTGGGTTATTGGCCAACCCGCCTCCGCGCCGAAAATCGTCGATGTCCTCGCGGAGGGCACGTCATTGCGCCTGACCCAGCGGCAAGACTACGCCGCTTATTTATCGCGGAACAACAACGACATCGACGCCTTGATCAAGGCCATGTCCCAGCAGGTCGGCAAAAGCTAATATCGAACACAAGCCGCGTGCCATCGGCAACGCCGCGCGCACCCCGGATCGCACCCGGAAAACGCCTCGCGTGAGCCGCGATTGCGACCCAGGCCGGGAGATGCTGTAATTTAGCGCGGCGTTCGGCGAACCGGTCGAACCTAAAAAAAGCCGCCTCCGCGGGGAGAGCCGGCACATGGCCCACGACCAATCATGGTTACGAGAAATCAAACGCGGGCGATACGGGGTTGCGCGTCGGCTCGCCATAAATCACCCGAAAGCGGCGCGTCATGTCATCCGCTGAAACGCCGATCGGGATAATGAGTCCGGGATTCAACCCGTTATCGCGCCGCCAGCCCGCTCAACAGTACGCGCTTTCCCAAAATCTGCGCGCGATCGGCGTCATTCTCGCGCTGCTGTCCTTCGCCGGAGCCGCCGCCGGCGTGTGGGATATGTACCGGCACCGCATCGCCGCCGCGCATTCCGACATGCGTCTGTTGAGCGGGGTCCTCGCCGCCCATATCACCAGCGATGTCCGGCAAATCGATCGCGTTTTGGAACGGGTCCGCGACCGCGCCCGCGATCTACGCCTCGAAACGCCCGGCACCTTTCGCGACGCGATGCGCCGGGACGACACCCGGACATTCCTGAACCAGATCAGTCTCACGCTGCCGCCCAATCATTTTTTCGAAGTCCTCGACACGACCGGCGCCCAACTCAATCAAACCGGCGACCCGGCCCCCGCCGAAGCCGGCCTTGGCCACAGCGCGTATGTGCGGGAATTCCGCGACAATCCGAACGCCGAGGCCTGGTTCAACGTGGTCCGCTCAACCAGCGATAACGGAAGCAAAACCGTCATCATCGCCCGCGGGATCCACGCGAAGAGCGGAGAATTCCTTGGCCTCGCGGTTATTGGCATCCGCATCGAGCACCTGACCGATTCGTTCCGGGCCCTCTATCAGGACCGCCGCATCGAATTCACCCTGCTCCGCCCGGACGGCAGGATCTTGGCGCATTTCCCCGATCTGAACCCCGCGATCCATGCCATGCCCGCTGACTCGCCCTGGTATGATCGCGTCGCCGAACGCGGTGGCGTCTATCATTCCCCAGGCTATCTCCTCGACAGCGAAGTCATCGTCGCGGTCGCGCCGCTGACGGAGTATCAACTCGTCATCGACGTCCTGATCCGCGAGCGCGACGTTCTCGCCGGCTGGTCTTACGACGCCGCGTATGTGATTTTCACCGCCGTCCTTCTCGCCTGCGCGTTCATTGCCTTGTTCTGGGTCATCGCCGGCCAACTACGGCGTCAATTTCAGCAACATACCGCGTTAACAGCGGCGTCCAGCGCCATCGCCGCCTCCGACGCGCGCCTGCGCGATTTCCTTGAACTTGCCTCCGACTGGTTATGGGAACAGGACGCGCGCCTCCGCTTCTCCTGGTCCAGTGCGACCACGGATCGTTCCGACGTGGCGATATCCAGCGGCGCCGGAAAACTGCGATGGGATTATTACGACATTTCGCATGACCCCGAGGGTTGGCGGCGTCATCGGGAGGACGTCGAGGCTCATCGCCCGTTTCTCAATCATCGATTTCGGGTCACAAGCCCAGACGGAACGATCCGCTACCGCGGCATCAGCGGACGCCCTTTACACGACGCCACCGGCGCCTTCATCGGCTATCGCGGAATCGGACGCGATGTCACCGCTCAGGTCATGGCCGAACGAGAATTGGTCGACGCGAAAGACCGGGCGGAGAAGGCGGAAAACCTGTTGCGGGATGCGATCGACAGCCTGTCAGAAAGTCTCACCATATGGGATAAAGACGACCGCCTCGTCGCTTACAACGAATGCTATGCCGACCGTTATCCCGACGCCTTGAAATTAATGCATCCAGGCATCCATTACCTCGACATGCTGCGGCGGCGTCTCGCGGCGGGCGAGTTCCCTGACGCGATCGGGCAGGAAGCCGCCTGGATGACCGAGGCCCGAAGGCGGCATCAGGCGGTGTCCGGTTCCTATGAGCACAGGATGGCCGACGGCCGATGGACGAAAATGACCCAGCGCCGCATGCGAAACGGCGGCACGGTCATGCTTTACGTCGACATCACCGATTTGAAGGAAACCGAAATCGCGCTTCGTAAAAGTGAAGAACATTTCGATCGCGCGCAGCTGGTCGCGGGTGTCGGTACCTGGGAAATGGATGTGATGACCGGAAATTTCTACTGGTCGAAACAGGTCTATCTCATGCACGGTCTTGATTCCTCGCACTATGCGCCGGCCCAAGGTGTCGTCCGCCCAACCACGCATCCCGAAGACAGCCTCGCGGTCACGCAATGGCTCAGGGATTTGGAAACCGGCGTCGCGCGGCAGCCGATCGAGTCCCGTCTGCTTCGCGCCGACGGCCAATACCGTCTACATCGGTCCGAGGGCCGCGCCGTCGTTGGTCCGCATGGCCGCGCGATCCGTCTGATCGGCACGGTCCAGGATATCTCTGAACAGCGCAGCATGGAACAGCAATTGGCCCATGCCCGGAAAATGGAAACCATCGGCAACCTCACCGGCGGTCTGGCCCATGATTTCAACAATCTATTGGGCATTTTGATGATCAACCTCGATTCGCTGGAGATCTTGCTGAAGGACGACGCAAAGGCCGCCCCACTGCTCGCCGGCTGCCTCAACGCGGCCACCAGCGGCGCGGGTCTGACGCAACAACTGCTGGCCTTCGCGCGCCGGCAAACATTGCGGCCGGTGATCGTCGATGTGAATGAGATGACGCGGCGGATCGCCAGTTTATTGCGTCATACGATCGACCCATCGATCACCATGACCCTCGATCTGACCGCGGCACCCTGGCCCGTTTTCGTGGACGCGGCCCAACTTGAAAGCAGCATCATCAACCTCGCGATGAACGCGCGTGACGCCATGCCGTCCGGTGGCACGCTGACGATCGCGACGGCGCCGCGAACCATCGACGCCGCCGAGGCCGAGTCGAATCCCGGCCTGATGCCAGGCGACCATATGATGATCACGGTCGAAGATGACGGTATCGGAATGGCACCCGGCATCGAGGAACGCATCTTCGAACCATTCTTCACCACCAAGGACCGCGGCCAGGGCACAGGCCTCGGCCTGAGCATGGTGTTCGGCTTCATGCGCCAGTCCAACGGCGCGATCACCGTGTCCAGCCGGCCGGGATTTGGCACCACATGCCAATTAATGCTGCCGCGGTCCATGTCGGCGCGCGGAACCGACCTCGCGCCGACATCCGCCAAGATCAATCAAGGCGGCAACGAAACCATCCTGATCGTCGAAGATAACCGGCTATTACGCGAAGCCTTGCTCGCTCAGATCGGCTCTCTGAATTATAAGGTTCTGGAAGCCGCCGACGCGGATCGGGCCGTGGACGTGCTCGAAACAAATGCGATTGACCTCGTCCTCACCGATGTCGTCATGCCCGGACGCCTCGATGGAATCGCGCTCGCCAAAATCATCCAGCAGCGCTGGCCCAGGACCGGCGTGATCCTGACCTCCGGTTTCGTCGATACAAAACAGAACGGCGGAGCGGCGGCCTTACCCCCAGGCATTGTTTTCATGCGAAAACCGGCGCGATACGCGGACCTCGCCCGCGCCCTCCGCGTCGCGTTGGATGCCCAGGGACGGTAGGTTCTAAAACCAAGGCTCGAAATGATGACTGTTCGGTCATTTCGGGCCTTGGTGGCCGGCGGCGCGCGAAACCAACAAGGATAATCGCGGCCGCCGGGATAGCGGTTCAGGCCGGAAGCGGCCAACGCAGCAGATATGGCATATAATCCGGTTCGACATCGATTTGCAGCGTCGCCAGCACGCGCACGACGGCGCAATAAAACGCGATCGTCAGCGTCAGGTCGACCACGATTTCGTGTCCCAGATCCGCCTGCAGCGCGGCGAAGGTCGGGCCACTCATGCCACCATCGTTCGTGATTTCCCGCGCCCCCTTCAACACCATCTGCGTCAACCGGTCCAACGTCACCCGCTTGCCGTCGGTATCGTCGATCAATGCCTGGATATCGGCGTCGCTGACCCCAAAATCATGCCCGATCTTGACGTGATGCGACCACTCATACGGCGACTGCGCCAGCCACCCGACCTGCAAAATCGCCAGTTCCCGCAACCGCGGATCAAGCTTGCCGCCGTAACGAATATAGTGTCCCAAACCCGAAAACGCCCGCGCGGCGTTCGGCGAGTTCACCAAAGCCTTGTTCAACGCAATGGGCCGCTTCAGCAGATCGCGATCCGCCTCCTTCAGATCAGTCACGTCGAGATACGGTACCCGCGCCATCGCCATTCGCTCCCTTGTCTCGTTCTCGGCGGCGCTCAGGCCGCCACCGCCCGCTTGCGCAAATGCGCGGCCAACGCCGCCATGGCCGCCGGAGTCATCCCCTGAACGCGCGCCGCCGCGCCAAACGAGTCCGGGCGCACAGCGTCCAATTTATCGCGCAACTCCGCCGATAATCCGCCTACGTCTGCGAACGCCACGTCCCGCAGCGACACCGCCTCTTCCCGCGCGAAACCCCGGATCTCCGCCTGCTGGCGATGCAGATATCCGCCGTACAACCCCTCGGCCCGCATCTGCGCCAACGCCCGCGCCGGATACTCCAGCAGAAACGGAAACGCCTGTGTCAGCGCCGCGAACGGGACGCTGTCATAACCACTGAGCTCGACCACATCGCGCCACCGCCCGTCGTCCCGCACCGCCAGTCCCAGCCGCCCCAACGCGACGGGCGTGCCGCCCTCATCACGCGCCCGCGCCATCAACCCATCGACCGTCGCCTGATGCGTCCGATACGCCGCCGCCCGCACCCGCCCAACACAGCCCCAGCCGATACCGATTACGGTCAATCGCGCATCCGCGTTATCAGCCCGCAACGACAGCCGGAACTCGGCGCGCGAGGTGAACATCCGATAAGGCTCGCTCACGCCATGCAAAGTCAGATCGTCGACCATCACGCCCAGATAAGCCTCCGACCGCGTCAATCCGACATGGGCCGATCCAGCCGCCAGCCGCGCCGCGTTGACCCCGGCCAGCAACCCCTGCGCCGCGGCCTCCTCATACCCCGTCGTGCCGTTGATCTGACCCGCGAGAAACAACCCCGGCAGAGCGCGCAATTCCAGACCGGCGGACAGCGCGACCGGGTCGATGTAGTCATACTCGACGGCATAGCCTGGACGCAGGATCGTGGCGCGCTCCAGACCGGGAATGCTCGCGACGAGCGCGCGCTGCGCGTCCTCTGGCAACGACGTGGAAATCCCGTTCGGATACACGACCGGGTCATCCAACCCTTCCGGTTCCAAAAAGATATTATGCCGCTCGCGCGTGGCGAACCGTTTCACTTTATCCTCGATCGACGGACAGTAACGCGGTCCAACGCCACTGATATTGCCGACATGGATCGCCGAAAGATGCAGATTGTCGCGAATGATGTCATGCGTCGCTGGCGTCGTCGCGGTGATCCGGCACGACAGTTGCGGCGAGGGGATGCGCGTCGTCAGAGTCGAAAACGCCTCGGGCACCGCATCACCGGGATCCTCAGCCAAACCATGCCAATCAATGGTCGCGCGATCCAACCTCGGCGGCGTGCCGGTCTTCAAACGGCCCATCGGCAATGCCAGCCGCTCCAACGTATGCGCGAGGCCAATCGCGGGCGCCTCACCCACGCGCCCGGCGGGCGTGCTCCACGCGCCGATATGAATGACGCCGCGCAAAAACGTTCCCGTGGTCAACACCGCCGCGCCACAGGCGACACGGGTTCCATCGGCGCAGATCACGGCGGCGAGGCTCCCGTCGGCGGCGACCTCCAGATCCTCTACCGGCGCCGCGCGGAGGGTCAGATTGGGCGTGTCATCCAAGGCCGCCCGCATCGCCCTCCGGTAAAGCGCGCGATCCGCCTGCGCCCGCGGGCCCCGCACCGCCGGTCCCTTGCTTCGATTGAGCAGCTTGAAATGGATCCCCGCCGCATCGGCGACCCGGCCCATCAGCCCGTCAAGCGCATCGATTTCGCGCACCAGATGGCCTTTGCCGATCCCGCCGATCGATGGGTTGCAGGACATCTCGCCCAATGTTTCCAGTTTATGCGTCAGCAACAGCGTGCGCGCGCCCATCCGGGCCGCCGCCGCCGCCGCCTCACATCCGGCATGGCCGCCACCGACCACCACCACATCCCATGTTTCCTGATCGACCTGGCCCATCGCCCCCTCATGTGGCTGGGTTGGCGTTCAAGTCAATCGCCGGAGTCATGATCGCTGGAACAGGATCGGTCCGTCACTCCCGCGCCGCGCGGATCAGAACCTCCGCCGCCTCGGGATCCATCGCCAGCGCCCGCATTGCCACGTCGCGCGGAAATCCCGCTCGGGCCAACATGCCCAATTCCTTGCGCGCGTCCCCCTCGGCGCGCGCGTCCCCCTCAGCGACCCGTCGAAATGGCCCAATTCGCCGCTTGCGGGTCAGGATCAACGCCGAAACGAACTCAGCCTCCGCGTCATCTGACACCACCGACCGCGCCTGCTCCGCGGCGATCCCCTTGGCCATCAACCGCGCCGCGATCGCCCGCCGCGACCGCCCGCTCAACGCCAGCCCCCGCGCGCGGTTGGCCGCGAACGCGGCATCGTTCACCAACCCCAGCTCCACCATGCGCGCGACGACCCCGGGGACGGCCCCCTTCGCCGCCGCCATGTGGTCGCGCGCCGCGTCTTGATCCGCGGCCGCGCGCCCCCATCGATCGATCCGGCGAAACAGCACCCGCCGCAATCCCACCTCGGTGGACGAGTATCGGGCGAGATAGGCCATCGCCGCCTCACGCAACGACGCCGCATCGGGCGGAGGACGATTGGAAGGGTCACCCATGTTTGAACGATGCCATGCCCGCTACCCATCGCAAACCATGCCGCGGGCCGCCCCGCCAGCGGGGATGCCAGCCGGGATGCCAGCCGGGATGCCAGCCAGGATGTTTGACATTGCCTGAGCAGATGGCGAAAGATGACTGCTTCGATGGAACCCGCCCCGAATGGTCGCGGGTGGGTGATCCGTTGAACGCAACGCAACGATGGTTGAAATCCAATGATACCGGCTCTGTTACCGAACTACACTCGTGCCGATCTCGCTTTTGAGCGGGGCGAAGGCGCCTGGCTGTGGACGGTGGATGGGCGACGATTCCTGGATTTCGGGTCGGGCATCGCCACGGCCTCGTTGGGACATGGACATCCGCATCTCGCCAAGGCCATCGCCGAGCAGGCCGCCAAGGTGATGCACGTTTCCAACCTGTATCGAATTCCGCAGGCGGAGAAACTCGCCGAACGGCTGGTCGCCGCGACCTTCGCGGACAGTGTTTTCTTCTGCAACTCGGGCGCGGAAGCGAACGAGGGCATGATCAAGATGATGCGCCGCGCGATGTTCGACGCCGGTAAACCGGAACGGTACCGTATCATCTGCTTCGAGGGCGCGTTCCACGGCCGTACCCTGGCAACCCTCGCCGCCACCGGCAACGAGCATTATCTGCATGGGTTCGGCCCGGTTGTGGAGGGTTTCGATCACGTTCCGTTCGGCAACATGAACGCCGTCCGCGATAAGATTGGGCCCAACACCTGCGGCATCATTGTCGAACCGATCCAGGGCGAAGGCGGCGTGCGTCCGGCCGACCCGCGCTTCCTGCAAGACCTGCGCGCGGTTTGCGACGAACAGGGCCTCATCCTCGGCATGGATGAGGTTCAGTCCGGGATGGGCCGAACCGGGAAATTATTCGCGCATGAATGGGCCGGCATCACGCCCGATGTCATGTCGTCAGCGAAAGGGATCGGCGGCGGCTTTCCGCTCGGCGCCGTTCTGGCGAAGGAGCAATTCGCCAAAGCCCTCGTTCCCGGCACGCACGGCACAACCTATGGCGGCAACCCGCTGGCCTGCGCGGCGGGCAACGCCGTGCTGGACGTCATCCTCGCCCCCGGCTTCCTGGCCGAGGTCGATCGTAAGGGCCGCATGCTTGGCTCTGAACTGACCAAAATCGCCGCCGAATTCCCCACGGTCTTCGTCGACGCCCGCGGTCAGGGATTACTGCGCGGGATGAAATGCGCGCTGCCGCAGGGCGATGTGCAACGCGCCTGCGTCGCCGAGGGCCTGATGGCGATCACCGCCGGCGACAACGTTCTGCGACTCGCGCCGCCGCTGGTCGTGACCGATGAAGATATCGGTCAGGCCGTCGTCCTGCTGCGCCGCGCCGCGGCCAAATGCGCGGCCACCGCCAAGGCGGCCATCCAGTGAGTGGCGCGCTCCGGCGCGCGCCTCGGTCCGTAGGCCGGTCCCCATCTGAGGGGACCGGTCCCCGGCATTTCCTGGACCTGCGCGATTTCGATACCGCGACCTTGCGGCAAATGCTGGATGTCGCCGCGAACTACAAAAAGGCCCGTGGCGTCTCGTCGCGCCCTTTGGCGGGCAAAACCCTGGCGCTGATCTTCGAAAAACCCTCGACCCGCACCCGCGTTTCGTTCGAGGTCGGGATGCGCCAGCTCGGCGGTGACGTGATCAACCTGACCGCC
This sequence comes from Acetobacteraceae bacterium, assembly GCA_043785025.1. Taxonomy (GTDB): domain Bacteria; phylum Pseudomonadota; class Alphaproteobacteria; order Acetobacterales; family Acetobacteraceae; genus Rhodopila. The sequence continues at coordinate 4,234 of JAYVXQ010000269.1, read as the reverse complement.
GCCGACATGCAACTCGGCCGCGGCGAAAGCGCTGCCGACACCGCGCGCGTGCTGTCCCGTTACGTCGACGTCATCATGCTGCGCACCGCCAGCACCTCCAGGCTGCACGAGCTGGCCGAGCATGCGACCGTCCCCGTGATCAACGGCCTGACCGACACGTCGCATCCCTGCCAATTGATGGCCGATGTGCTGACGTTCGAGGAACATCGCGGCCCGATCGCCGGCCAGATCGTCGCCTGGTGTGGCGATGGCAACAATGTCGCGCGCAGTTGGATCGAAGCCGCTGTCCGCTTCGGCTTCACCCTGCGCCTCGCAACGCCCGACGCGCTCCGCCCGCCCCAGGATCTGATCGATTGGGCCATCGGCGAGGGTGCGGCGATCGAACTGACCGACGATCCGATCGCGGCGGTCAAAGACGCGCGCTGCGTCGTCACCGATGCCTGGGTTTCGATGTCCGACGATCCGCAATCCAACCGGCATAATCTTCTCGCACCCTACCAGGTGAATGCCGCCCTGATGGCGAAGGCCGCCAAGGACGCGATCTTCATGCATTGCCTGCCGGCCCACCGCGGCGAGGAAGTCACGGCGAACGTCATCGACGGACCGCAATCCGTCGCCTTTGATGAGGCCGAGAACCGCCTCCATGCCCAAAAAGGCGTCCTCGCCTGGGTTTTGGGCGCTGCCCGATAACCGGCGCATCCATCCCCAAACGATGCGGCCCATCGTATCGGGCCGCGCCCATGGACCCGGCAAACTCACAGGATACGCATCATGACCAAGATCCGCACCGTCTGCGCCCATGACTGCCCGGACATGTGCTCCATCCTGGCGCATGTCGAAAACGGCCGCGTGATCAAGATCGAGGGCGATCCCGAGCAACCCTTCACCGCCGGTTTCGCCTGCGGCAAAGTCAACCGCGACATGGGCCTGGTCCATTCACCGGAACGGCTGACCACGCCTCTGCGCCGCTCCGGCCCAAAGGGCGCCGGCGCCTTCACCCCGATCACCTGGGACGCGGCGCTCGACGAAATCGTCACGACATGGAAACGCGTGATGACGGAATCCGGTCCGACCGCGCTGCTCGGTTACGCCTACAGCGCGCATCAGGGCCAGATCAATCGCGGCCTCACCAACGGGATGTTCCACGCCCTCGGCGCCTCCCGCCTGCTTGGCGGCACGGTATGCGACTCCTGCGCCGACGCCGCATGGTCGGTCACCCTCGGCGATGTCGGCGGCGCCGATCCTGAATCGGTGCGAGACTCCGACCTCATCGTCTCCTGGAGTTCCGACCTCCACGCCACCAACGTCCATTTCTGGGCCGCCCTCGAAAAGCGCCGCGCCGCCGGCGTGAAACTGGTTGTCATCGACCCCCGCCGAACCCGCGCCGCACAGGTCGCCGACCTCTGGCTTCCGGTTCGCATCGGCACCGACTCAGCGTTGGCATTGGGCGTGATGCACATCCTGGTCCGCGATGGCAAAGCCGACCGGGACTACCTGAAAACCCACACACTCGGTTTCGACGAGGTGGAGCGCGAGATCCTGCCCCGCTTCACGCCCGCGGCAACGGCATCCATCACCGGCCTGTCCGTCGCGGATATCGAGACATTCGCGGCGATGTACGGAGCGGCGAAAACCTCCTTCATCCGCATCGGCTTCGGCCTCAGCCGCCTGACCGATGGCGGCCAGAACCTGCGCACCGTCGCGCTGCTCCCCGGCGTGACCGGCGCGTATGGCCGTTACGGCGGCGGGGCATTGCTCGCCACCGCGGGCGGTTTCGCCCTCAACTACAACGCGCTGCGCAAGCCCTCGGGTCCCGCCGATGCCCGCGTCGTCAACCACCTGAAATTGGGCGAGGCGTTGCGTGACCTCAACGACCCGCCGATCCGCGCTCTGTTCATCGCCGCCAACAACCCCGCCGTCACCAACCCCGATACCGCCGGCACCCGCGCTGGCCTGGCGCGCGACGACCTGTTCACCGTCGTCCACGATCCCTTCATGACCGAGACAGCGAAATTCGCCGACATCATCCTTCCGGCCGCGACCTATCTTGAAACTGACGATTTTTATCGCGCCTACGGAACGTACTACATGCAGTTCGGCCAACGCGTCATCGAGCCTCAGGGCCAGGCCTGGTCAAACCATCGCCTGACCCAAACCCTCGCCGCCCGCATGGGCCTCACGGACAAGGTGTTTCAATTATCGGCGGGCGATCTGGTCAGGGAACTCTTCAACGGCGCGACCGGAGCCGCCGCCGCCTTCGATCCCGCCGTGCTGTTGGACGGCAAAGCCGTTTCGATCGCCAATCGCGACGGCCAGCGCTTCCTCACGCCGTCCGGCAAGCTGGAGTTCTATTCGGACACGCTCGCCAAACAAGGCCTGCCGCCAATGCCGGACTGGCGCCCCGACCCGGCCGAAACCGATCCGACCCGGCTCAGATTACTGACCGCGCCTGGATATTTTCAAAGCCACACCGCCTTCTCCAGTAACGCGTTCCTGCGGGAGCGGGAGGGCAAACCGCACGCCATCCTCCATCCCTCGGACGCCGCCGCGCGCGGTTTGACCGACGGGCAACACATCCGGCTACGGAACGAACGCGGACAGCTCGGTCTTGTGTTGCGAATTCGTGACGAAATCCAACCCGGCGTCGTCCTGGTCCCCGGACAGCGCCCCGACGCCGAAACCGTCGATGGCACGATCAACATGCTATGCGCCGACGGTTTCACCGACATGGGGGCCGGTGCGACCTATCAAAGTACCTGGCTCGACGTTACCGCGTGGTGATGAACATCACCCGGGGTGCGTGGTGATGAACATCACCCGGAAGCGTGGTGATGAAGATCACGCCGGCCGCGTTCCGAAATGAATGATCGCCTGTCCCGCCAAAGCCGACACCAGCATGATGACCGCTACCGGATAGACCGCGCCGGGATGCCAAATCTCGACAACGACCGTGCATAACATCCCATAGCCCATCTGGAAAAACCCATACATGCCCGATGCCGCGCCGATCGTGCGCGGGTTGACGCTGACAGAACCGGCCAGAGCGAACGGACTGGCCATCCCCGCGCCGACCATGAACAACGTCACCGCCGCCGTCATCGATGGGCCCGTCAGCAGATCCGCCACGTCCAGCAGCACGAACAACGCGCCACCCGCGATCGTCACGAAATTGGCGATCCGCAATCCCTTCCGCAGCGGCACGACCCGCGATAAACGGTTGGCCAGAAAACTGCCGAAACTCACCCCGCCCATCATCAGGATGTAATAAAGTCCGACCTCCTGCGTCGGCCGATGCAGCACATTTTCGAAGATGAACGGCGACGCCGCCATGAACCCATAAAACGCGGTCGTCGAGCAGGCGCCACCCACCGCAAACCCCAAAAACGCCCGCGAGCGCCCCAATATCGCATAACCGTTCAACAAGGACCGCGCCGACGACCCGCTGGACCGCGTGCGATTGGTCTCCGGCAGGATCAGGAACGTCACCAGCAACGTCAGCCCGCCCATCGCCGCCAGCAGCACATAACTGGCGCGCCAATGGATGAACGCCGTCAAATACCCGCCCAAAGCCGGCGCGAGGGCGGGGATCACCGACATCACCAGCGTCAACAGCGCCAACTTGCCCGCCGCCTTATCCGGCTCGGCGCCATCGCGCACCGCGGCGCGGCCGAGGACCAGACCCGCGCATCCGCCGATCGACTGCATGATCCGCGAACCGATCAACACCCCCGCGTTCGGCGCGCACGCGGTCGCCACACTCGCGACGGTGAACAACGTCAATCCAACCAGCAACGTCGGCCGCCGCCCAAACCGGTCGGACACCGGTCCATAAAACAACTGCCCAACCGCCAGCCCAATCAGATATAACGTGATGGTCAACTGCGTCGCGCTGATCGACATATCCAACGCCCGCGCCGTGGCTGGCAAAGCCGGGATGATGACATGCATGCCCAAAGTGCCGCAGGCCGTGAGCGCCACCAACAGCAAAAACGGCGCCCGGCTCAGACCGCCCAACGGCGGCTTCATCAAAAAGCGCATATTTCGTCCCATCTGGCGCCCCATCCGGCGGCGCGCGACGGAGCCTTTGGTGAATGAACGCGCTGCCTCAGCGTATTCCCGTCGTCCCGCTGTAACATATACCCGGATCTCTCCGAAATCCGGGTATCCTTTTGGTTTTGCGCCCGCCGCCACACCAACCCTGGGCGCGTATACCCGGATTTCTCCGAAACCCAGG